>NZ_JBIWNZ010000001.1:0-245643 GCF_044767505.1 Kitasatospora sp. NPDC101235 | reverse complement strand
CGCGGGGCCCCCCGGCCCCGGGGGGCCCCGCCGCGGGGGCGCCCCGGGCCGGGGGGGGGCGGGGCCCGCCCCGGGAGAACGGCGCGAAGCCGGCGCCGCAGGGCGCCGGCGTGGGCTCAGACGTTGACGCCGAAGTCCTGCGCGATGCCGCGCAGGCCGGAGGCGTAGCCCTGGCCGATGGCACGGAACTTCCACTCGTTGCCGTTGCGGTACAGCTCGCCGAAGACCATCGCGGTCTCGGTGGAGGCGTCCTCGGAGAGGTCGTAGCGGGCCAGCTCCGAGTTGTCGGCCTGGTTCACCACGCGGATGAACGCGTTGCGCACCTGACCGAAGTTCTGGCCGCGGGTCTCGGCGTCGTAGATCGACACCGGGAAGACGATCTTCTCCACGTCCGTCGGCACGCCGGCCAGGTTGACCTTGATCGCCTCGTCGTCGCCCTCGCCCTCACCGGTCAGGTTGTCGCCGGTGTGCTCGACCGAGCCGTCCGGGCTCTTCAGGTTGTTGAAGAACACGAAGTTGCCGTCCGAGGCGACCTTGCCCTGGGCGTTGCACAGCAGGGCGCTGGCGTCCAGGTCGAAGTCCGCACCGGTGGTGGTCCGGACGTCCCAGCCCAGGCCGACGACCACGGCCGTGAGGCCCGGTGCCTCCTTGGTGAGCGAGACGTTGCCGCCCTTGCTGAGGCTGACTCCCACTAGTCCTCCAAGAATCGGGAGGCACGTCCAGTGGTGCCCCCGGTGGTGCGGTCCTGGGCGGCGGGAGGCCCATCGGCTCCCGCGCCCCACCCCGCCAACGGCCCGAGCGTAGTACGGGGTTCCCGTCCGCACCCCTGATCAGGCCGGACACGGCCTCACGGCACTCGGCCGGCGGGTGCCGCGAGGGTGTGCCCCAGCCGCTCAGGGCCCCGGGCGGGGGTCTCAGAGCGCCGCGAGGACCTTCAGGTACTCCTGCTCGTCCCGGGCGTCCGGGAGGCCGTTGACGACGCTCCAGCGCACCGTGCCCGCGGTGTCGATCACGAAGGTGCCGCGCAGCGGGCAGCCCCGCTCCTCGTCGAGGACGCCGTAGGCCCGGGCGACCTCGCCGTGCGGCCAGAAGTCGGCCAGCAGCGGGAACTCCAGCCCCTCCCGGTCGGCGAAGACCCGCTGGGAGAACTGCGAGTCGCAGGAGAGGCCGAGCACCTGCACGGTGTCGTTCTGCAGGCCCGCCAGCTCCCGCTGGATCGCGCCCAGCTCGCCGGTGCAGACGCCGGTGAAGGCGAACGGGTAGAAGACCAGGACGACGTTCCTGCCGCCGCGGAAGTCGGAGAGCCGGACGGCCTCGCCGTGCTGGTTGTTGAGCTCGAAGTCCGGAGCCTGGGTGCCGACCTCGATGGCCATGAGCGGGACCTTTCTGACGCGACCGCGCCGCGCGGCGGGCGCAGCAGGGCACATCCTCGCATTCGTTTACGGCCGCTCGGCCGAACGGATGAGGCGGGCGGCCACGGCCCCGCCCCGTTCGCCGTCCGCGAACGGGGCGGCGGCCGGCCGGGGTACCGGCGCGAGGGCGGCCGGGGCACCGCCGCGGGGGCCGGCCGGGGCGCCGGACAGGCAGCGGGCCCCGCCGGAGGGGATTCCTCCGGCGGGGCCCGGTGCGGGGCTTCAGAACCCGTTCAGCGCTGCTTGCCCGGCTTCGCCGTGGACTTCGTCGCGAGCCGGGTGGCCGCCCAGTCCTTGACGATGTTGATCGAGCTGGTCTGGGAGAGACCGGCGGTCTTGGCCGCGTCGCTGATGTCGGAGGCCTCGATGTGGCCGTCCCGCCCGGTCTTGGGCGTCATCAGCCAGATGAGGCCACCTTCTGCCAGGTACTCCAGCGCGTCGACGAGGGAGTCGGTGAGGTCCCCGTCGTCGTCGCGGTGCCACAGCAGGACGGCGTCGGCGACGTCGTCGTAGTCCTCGTCGACGAGATCCGTCCCGGTGAGCTCCTCGATGCCCTCGCGGAGGTCCTGGTCAGTGTCGTCGTCGTACCCCAGCTCCTGGATGATCTGGCCCTCTTCGAAGCCGAGACGGGTCGCCGGGTTGGACTTGTCCGCGGGGTCCGCGGTCGCGCTCACGGGAATAACCTCCAGTATTCGGCTCGGCATCCATGCCGAGGCTGTGGCCGTAGTCCACACGGGCGCGGCGGTTCGCGCAAGTACCCGACCCCCGATCCCCTCCAAAGGTTGACGTGTCGCAGCGGGACACGCCGCGCGACGTGTCGGGAATCACACCGATTTGCCCTTCTCTGCGTGGGACAAGGATGCTTCGGGTGGTCCCGGCCCACAGGCCGTACGCGTGCCCGAGATGCGAACGGCATTCGGGGTCCGCGTGTGCGCGGGCGTAGAGTCTCCTGTTGGCCCTCACCCCGGCCGCCCGCCATCGGGCGGACGGGACACCAGGTCGGACCACCTCTTTTCGTAACACCCGGGGGTGTGCGGAGCGGACGAGGACGCCCGCGCCACACACCGCCAGACCGGCCCGCCCACCAGGCGGACCGGTTACCGATCGGTAGAGATGACGGATCTCCGAGCGCGGTAGCACGATGGAGGCGGCGCGACACACCTCAGTTTCGACCGACAGTGAAGGAACAGCGTGGCTTCCGGATCCGATCGCAACCCGATCATCATTGGCGGCCTTCCGAGTCAGGTCCCGGACTTCGATCCCGAGGAGACCGCGGAATGGCTCGAGTCGCTCGATGCGGCCATCGACGAGCGGGGGCGTGAGCGTGCCCGTTACCTGATGCTGCGGCTGATCGAGCGCGCCCGCGAGAAGCGTGTCGCCGTGCCCGAGATGCGCAGCACGGACTACGTCAACACCATCGCGACCAAGGACGAACCGTTCTTCCCCGGCAACGAGGAGATCGAGCGGAAGATCCTCAACGCGACCCGGTGGAACGCGGCCGTCATGGTCTCCCGGGCGCAGCGCCCGGGCATCGGCGTCGGTGGCCACATCGCCACCTTCGCCTCCTCCGCGTCTCTGTACGACGTCGGCTTCAACTACTTCTTCCGCGGCAAGGACGCCGAGGGCGAGTCCGGCGACCAGGTCTTCTTCCAGGGCCACGCCTCCCCCGGCATCTACGCCCGCGCCTTCCTGCTGGACCGGCTCACCGAGCAGCAGCTCGACGCGTTCCGCCAGGAGAAGTCGAAGGCCCCGTACGGCCTCTCCAGCTACCCGCACCCGCGGCTGATGCCGGACTTCTGGGAGTTCCCGACCGTCTCGATGGGCCTCGGCCCGCTCGGCGCGATCTACCAGGCGCGGATGAACCGCTACCTGGAGCACCGCGGCATCAAGGACACCTCCGACTCGCAGGTCTACGCCTTCCTCGGCGACGGCGAGATGGACGAGCCCGAGTCGCTCGGCCAGCTGTCCCTGGCCGCCCGTGAGGGCCTGGACAACCTGACCTTCGTGGTCAACTGCAACCTCCAGCGCCTGGACGGCCCGGTCCGCGGCAACGGCAAGATCATCCAGGAGCTGGAGTCCCAGTTCCGGGGCGCCGGCTGGAACGTGATCAAGCTCATCTGGGACCGCAGCTGGGACCCGCTGCTCGCGCAGGACCGCGACGGCGTCCTGGTGAACAAGATGAACACCACCCCGGACGGCCAGTTCCAGACCTACGCCACCGAGTCCGGCGACTACATCCGCGAGCACTTCTTCGGCGGCGACCTGCGCCTGCGCGCCATGGTCGAGAACATGACCGACCAGCAGATCCAGTACCTGGGTCGCGGCGGCCACGACCACAAGAAGATCTACGCGGCGTTCAAGGCGGCCCGCGAGCACAAGGGCCAGCCGACGGTCATCCTCGCCCAGACGGTCAAGGGCTGGACGCTGGGCCCCAACTTCGAGGGCCGCAACGCCACCCACCAGATGAAGAAGCTGACGGTCGAGGACCTGAAGCGCTTCCGCGACCGGCTGCACCTGCCGATCACCGACAAGCAGCTCGAGGACGGCCTCCCGCCCTACTACCACCCGGGCCGCGACTCGGAGGAGATCCAGTACATGCACGACCGCCGGGAGGAGCTCGGCGGCTACGTGCCGACCCGCAAGGTCCGCCCGCGCAAGCTGGTGCTGCCCGGCGACGACGCGTACAAGGCGGTCAAGAAGGGCTCCGGCAACCAGACCATCGCCACCACCATGGCGTTCGTCCGGCTGCTCAAGGACCTCATGCGGGACAAGGGCATCGGCAACCGCTTCGTGCCGATCGCACCGGACGAGTACCGCACCTTCGGCATGGACTCGCTCTTCCCGTCGGCGAAGATCTACAACCCGCTCGGCCAGACCTACGAGTCGGTCGACCGGGACCTGCTCCTCGCCTACAAGGAGTCGCCGACCGGCCAGATGCTGCACGACGGCATCTCCGAGGCGGGCTGCACCGCCTCGCTGATCGCCGCCGGCTCGTCCTACGCCACCCACGGCGAGCCGCTGATCCCGGTGTACGTCTTCTACTCGATGTTCGGGTTCCAGCGCACCGGCGACCAGTTCTGGCAGATGGCCGACCAGCTGGCCCGCGGCTTCGTGCTGGGCGCCACCGCCGGCCGCACCACGCTGACCGGTGAGGGCCTCCAGCACGCCGACGGCCACTCGCACCTGCTGGCCTCGACCAACCCGGGCGTCGTGGCCTACGACCCGGCGTACGGCTTCGAGATCGCGCACATCGTCCAGGACGGTCTGCGCCGGATGTACGGCTCCAGCGCCGAGCACCCGCACGGCGAGGACGTGTTCTACTACCTCACCGTCTACAACGAGCCGATCAAGATGCCGGCCGAGCCCGAGAACGTGGACGTCGAGGGCATCCTCAAGGGTCTGCACAAGTACGCGCCGGGCACCGCCGGCCAGATCCCGGCCCAGATCCTCGCCTCCGGCGTGGCCGTGCCGTGGGCCCTGGAGGCCCAGCGCATCCTCGCCGAGGAGTGGAACGTCAAGGCCGACGTCTGGTCCGCGACCTCGTGGAACGAGCTGCGCCGCGACGCGGTGGAGGCCGAGGAGTTCAACCTGCTGCACCCCGAGGAGCAGCAGCGGGTGCCGTACGTGACCCAGAAGCTCCAGGGCGCCGAGGGCCCGGTCGTCGCGGTGTCCGACTGGATGCGCGCGGTGCCGGACCAGATCGCCCGCTGGGTGCCGGGCCAGTACCAGTCGCTGGGCGCCGACGGCTTCGGCTTCGCCGACACCCGTGGCGCGGCCCGTCGCTTCTTCCACATCGACGCGCAGTCGGTCGTCCTGGCGGTGCTCACCGAGCTCGCCAAGCAGGGCAAGATCGACCGCTCGGCGCTGAAGGACGCGATCGACCGCTACCAGCTGCTGGACGTGGCCGCGGCCGACCCGGGTGCCGCCGGCGGCGACGCCTGATCAGCCCGTAGGCGCTGAGGGGCCGGACCTCCGTACGGGGGTCCGGCCCTTCGCCGTGTGTCGCGGTTTTGACCCTCACACCGGTGTGAGGTCCTACGCTCGGCTGCATGACGAACGAGACGAAGCCCGGCCGCTCCGGGCGGCACCCCGAACCCGTCGACGGCGCGGGCGAGTTCAACCGGAACGTGATCGCGGAGTTCCGCACCGGGCAGGGCGTCGTCGGCGGC
Organism: Kitasatospora sp. NPDC101235; assembly: GCF_044767505.1. Lineage (NCBI taxonomy): Bacteria > Bacillati > Actinomycetota > Actinomycetes > Kitasatosporales > Streptomycetaceae > Kitasatospora > Kitasatospora sp. NPDC101235. Next base: position 240,062 of record NZ_JBIWNZ010000001.1, on the reverse strand, counting down.
GCGCTCGCCGGCGCGCCGGTCCTCCTGCTCACCGTGGTCGGCGCCCGCAGCGGCGAGCCGCGCACCACGCCCCTGGTCTACCTGGCGGACGGCGAGCGGCTGGTGGTCTTCGGCTCCAACGGCGGCAGCCCGACGGACCCGCTCTGGTACCGCAACCTCCTCGCCCACCCCGAGGTGACCGTCGAGGTCGGCACCGACCGCTACCCGGCGCTCGCGGCCCCGGTCGACCCGGCCGGGCACGACGCGCTGTGGGCCCGTCAGATCGCCGCCCAGCCCCAGTTCGCCGGCTACCGCACCGCGGCCCGGACCGTCCCGCTGGTGGCCCTCACCCGGGCCTGACCGGCACGGGCGGCACCGCCCGGACACCACGACGGCCCCGGACTGCGGCGAGTCCGGGGCCGTGGCGTTGCGGGCCGGTCAGATGTGCACGGCCGGGCCCGCGTCGGTGGTGCCGCGGCGGGTGAGCAGGCCGAGCACGGCGGCGGCGAAGGCCACCACGGCGGCCACCGCGAAGGCGAGCGACATGCCGCTCACGAAGGACTCGTGGACGGCGCCGGCCATCGCGTCCACCGCCTGCTGCGGGGTGCCGGCCGGGGCCGGCGGGGCGATGCCGAGCTGGGCGGCCTGCTTGAGGCCCTCGCCCGCCGCGCCCTCGACCGGCGGCAGGCCGGCCTCGGCCCAGTTGCCGGGCAGCACGTCGCCGACCTTGGCGGCCATCAGCGCGCCCAGCACCGCGGTGCCGAGGCTGCCGCCGACCTGCATCGCGGCCTGCTGAAGGCCGCCGGCCACGCCGGAGAGCTCCAGCGGGGCGTTGCCGACGATCACCTCGGTGGCGCCGACCATGACCGGGCTGATGCCGAGGCCCATCAGGACGAACCAGAGCGACATCACGCCGTTGCCGGAGCCGGTGTCCAGGGTGGACATGCCGAACATCGCGGTGGTGGTGATCAGCATGCCGGCCACGATCGGGATGCGCGGGCCCAGCTTGCCGATCGCCAGGCCGGCCAGCGGCGAGCCGACGATCATCATGCCGGTCATCGGCAGCAGGTGGACGCCGGCCTCGACCGGCTTCATCCCGTGCACGTTCTGGAGGTAGAAGGTCACGAAGAAGATCGCGCCGAAGAACGCGAAGGCCATCAGCACCATCAGCAGCACGCCCGCCGACAGCGGCACCGAGCGGAACAGACTGAGCGGGATCAGCGGCTCGCGGGCCTTGCCCTGCCAGAGCGCGAACAGCACCATCAGGACCACCGCGCCGCCCAGGAAGAGCAGCGTCCTGCCGTCGCCCCAGCCCCACTCGGGGGCCTTGATGATGCCGAAGACCAGCGCGAACATCCCCACCGAGAGCAGCGCGATGCCGGGCAGGTCGAAGGACTTGGCGGCGTTCTCGGCCCGGACGTCCCTGAGGATCCACATGCCCAGGGCCAGCGCGATCAGGCCGACCGGGATGTTGATGAAGAACACCGACTCCCAGTTGACGTGCTCGACCAGCAGACCGCCGACGATCGGGCCGGCCGCCGTGGAGGCGCCGATCACGCCGCCCCAGATGCCGATCGCCATGTTGAGCTTCTCGGCCGGGAAGGCCCCGCGCAGCAGACCGAGCGCGGCCGGCTGGAGCAGTGCGCCGAACAGGCCCTGGAGCACCCGGAAGGCGATCACGGTCTGGATGTTGCCGGCGAAGCCGATCGCGGCCGAGGTGGCCGCGAAGCCCACCGCGCCGACCAGGAAGGTGGTCTTGTGGCCGAAGCGGTCACCGATCTTGCCGGCGGTGATCAGGAAGACCGCCAGGGCCAGCAGGTAGCCGCTGGTGACCCACTGGATCTCGGAGGGCGCCGCGTGCAGCTTCTCCTGGATCACCGGGTTGGCGATGGCGACGATCGTGCCGTCCAGCGCGACCATCATGACGCCGACCGCGACGGTCAGCAGGGTCAGCCAGGGGTGCCCCTTGAGGCCGCCCCCGGACGGCGGATTCGGCGGCGGTGCTGCGTCCGCCTCGGAGTTCTTCACGACGGACTGGCTCATCTGGGCCCTCCGGGGGCATGGCTCGGTGCAGGACATGGTCGTGGCGCCCCGGCCCACCCGTCCCCACAGGTGCCCCGGCCCGACGGGCGCCACCTCGGCACATTATGTCAGCCACTGACAATCGGCAAACAGTGACTTCTGGACATTGCTGCCATTTGTCAGAGCGCTAAGGTTGTGCTCCCACCCTCCCCCAGCGCTCCGGAAGGCCCCCGCCATGGCCGCTCACACCCCCCGCACCACCGGCACCCCGGAGGGCTCCGAACGCGCGCCCGGGCTGCGCGAGCGCAAGAAGCAGCAGACCCGGTACGCCCTGATCCAGGCCGCCCACGTGCTCTTCCTCCGACAGGGCTTCGCCCACACGACCGTCGACGAGATCGCCTCCGCCGTCGACGTCTCGCAGCGCACCTTCTTCCGGTACTTCGCCAACAAGGACGAGGTCGCGCTCGCCGTGATGGCCGTGGCCGAGGACTACTTCATCGAGTGCCTGCGGCTCCGCCCGGCCGAGGAGGCCCCGCTCCAGGCCCTGCGCGCCTCGATCGTCAAGGCCTGGCGCGACCTCGGCAGCGAGGAGGCCTCCGGCCCCGGTTCGATCCACAGCGCCCTCGAACTCATGCGGATGATCGAGGAGACGCCCCCGCTGCTCGCCGCCCACCTGCGCCGGGTCACCGAACAGGAGCGGCTGGTGATCCAGGTGCTCGCCGAACGCGAGGGCCTGGACCCGGCCGAGGACCTGCGCCCGGCCGTGCTCGCCGCCGTCTTCGGCAGCCTGCTGCGCTCGGCCCACCTGTCCTGGAGTGCCGAGCACGAACCGGCCGGTCCGGAGGGCATGGTCGCCGTCATCGAGCGCTACTTCGACCAGCTCGGCCCGGCCCTGGCCGGCCACTGGCGCGGCCCGGCGTAGTCCCGGGCAGCACACCCGTGTCATACCGGGGTATCACCCGATACCCCGGTAGCCCCCGGAAGTTCGCGCTCCAGTGCGACGCACCGGGCGGGCCCGCCCTCCTAGGCTGGCCCGTGATGAAGACGCTCACCATCGCCGACGGCCGCAGGTTCGCCGTCCGCCAACTGCGCACCCTGCGACGGCACCTGACCACCCCGAGCGAGGACGACACCCCGCTGCTCGGGAACTCCCGCCGGCGCTGGGTGCGCCGGCTCCCGTACGCCGTCGCGATCATCCTGCAGGCCTCGCTGATCCCCACCGGGATCGTCTGCCTGATCAGCTTCTACGACATGGTGCTGCCGGTGGCCGCCGCGCTCACCATCGCCCAGACCGCCCCGCTGCTCCTCGCCATCACCCGGCCGCTGGCCGCATGGTGGATCACCGCCGCCACCCTGGTCACCACCGCCACCATCACCGCCCACCACCCCAAGGTGATGGGCAGCTGGCCGTGGACGGCGCCGATGATCCTCGCGTACCTCTTCCTGTTGCTCGCCCTCGGACTGCGCGAGAGCCGGGCGACCGTGGTCTCGGTCTGGGTCGCCACCTTCCTGCTCACCGTGCTCACCACCACCCTCGGCCTGCCCCGGGCCGGCGACGGCACCACCGTGCTGCTGATCGCGCTCAGCGGCGCCGTGCTGCTGCTCGGCTGGGCCGTCCGGGACCGCGCGGTCGCCCGCCGGCTGCTCACCGAGCAGGAGCAGATCAGCGAGGTGGAACGCGAACGGCGCACCCTCCTGGAGGAACGCGCACGGATCGCACGGGAGTTGCACGACGTGGTGGCCCACCACATGTCGGTGATCGCGGTGCAGGCCGCCAGCGCGCCGTACCGGATCGAGGGCGTCCCGGCCGATGCCGCCGAGGAGTTCACCGCGATCGCCGGCACCGCCCGCGAGTCGCTGGCCGAGATGCGCCGGCTGCTCGGCGTGCTGCGCAGCGAGGACACCGCCGGGGAGAAGACCCCGCAGCCCGGCGTGGGCCAACTCGCCCAGCTGGCCGAGACGGTGGGCCGGGCCGGGGTGCCCGTCGAGCTGACCGTGGACGACGGGCTGGCCGGCCGGGTGCCGCAGGCCGTCGGTCTCTCCGCCTACCGGATCGTCCAGGAGGCGCTGGCCAACGTGGTCCGGCACGCCCCCGGCGCCCGGGTCTGGGTGTCGCTGTCGGCGGACGGCCCGGAACTGCGGCTCACCGTGGTCAACGCGCCCCCGCCGCAGCGCACCGAGTCGCTGGAGGCCTCGGTCGAGGGCACCGGGCAGGGCCTGGTCGGAATGCGCGAACGCGTCCGGCTGGTCGATGGCAGGCTGGACACCGGCCCGCTGCCGGACGGCGGCTTCAAGGTGGCCGCCGCCATGCCGCTCGACCCGCCCGAAAGCCCAGACACCCCCGGGGAGTAACCCGCATGACCATCCGCGTGATCATCGTCGACGACCAGGCCATGGTGCGGGCCGGCTTCGCCGCCCTGCTCAACGCCCAGAGCGACATCGACGTGGTGGGGGACGCGGCGGACGGCGCCCAGGCCCTGGAGGTCACCGGCCGCACCCACCCCGACGTGGTGCTGATGGACGTGCGGATGCCCGTCATGGACGGCCTGGAGGCCGCCCGGCGACTGCTCGACCCGGACACTGGTCCACGGGGAGGGGGCGGCGCCCACCGGCCCAAGGTACTGATGCTGACCACCTTCGACGTGGACGACTACGTGTACGAGGCGCTGCGCGCCGGGGCCAGCGGCTTCCTGCTCAAGGACGCCCCGCCGGCCGACCTGATCGCCGCGGTCCGGGTGGTCGCGGCCGGCGAGGCCCTGCTCGCACCCTCGGTCACCCGCCGGCTGATCGCCGACTTCGCCCGCAACCGGCCCGCCAAGCGCCGCGACCCCAAGCTGCGGCTCAACGGCCTGACCCCGCGCGAGACCGAGGTGCTGGAGCTGATCGCCCGCGGCCTGTCCAACCAGGAGATAGCCGCCAAGCTGGTGCTCGCCGAACAGACCGTCAAGACCCACATCGGCCGCATCCTCGCCAAGCTCGACCTGCGCGACCGCGCCCAGGCGGTGGTGCTGGCCTACGAGTCCGGCCTGGTGGCACCCGGGCAGTAGCAGGACCGTTCCCTGATACCCGGGTAGCACCCGGGACTTGGCCCCGCGGTGTGACGTCCGCGGGGCCGACGCATACCTACCTTCCTTCCCGTCGGAAGCCGAACCGAGTCGGCGGCCGAACGGACGAGGGGGAACAGGGACATGCGCAAGTTTCGAGCCAGGCGGGCGCTCGCCGCCACCGCGGTCGCTCTGGCGGCGGTGCTCGGCGCGGGCGGCTGGGCCGCCGACACCCAGACCGCCGTCACCGGCCCGCCACCCGGCAGCGCCGCCTGGACCGCCGACACCGCTCTCGGCCTCCACCCGCCCGACCCGGCCGGCAGCACGCCCGGCCAGATCGCCGCCTTCTTCGCCGGGTTGAGCCCCGCCCAGCAGGACGCCCTGGCCGCCCGGCACCCGCTGGTGGTCGGCAACCTGGACGGCGCGCCCGTCGAACTCCGGTACCGGGCCAACGCCCTGGCCCTCGCCACCGAGCGCGGCCACGAACTCGCCCGGGCCGCCGACCCCGCCCTCACCCCGCAGGACCACGAGGCCGCCCGCACCCGCGCCGAGCGCTACGGCACCCTGCTGGACGGCGGCCGGCGGATCCTCGCCTTCGACCCGCGCGGCCGCGGCCAGGTCGCCGAGGTGTACGGCGACCTCGCCACCGCCCGCCGCACCGCCGTGATCGTCCCCGGCTCGGACATCGACCTGCTCCGCTTCGACCGCACGGGCAACCCGCACGGCACCCCCGCCGGCATGGCCCGCGCACTCCTGGACGCCACCGACCGGCAGACCGCCGTGATCGCCTGGGCCGGCTACACCACCCCGCTCGGCCTCGGCCCGGACGCCGCCACCGAGGACCTCGCCCGGGCCGGTGCACCCCGCCTCACCCGGCTGCTCGACGGACTCGCCGTCACCACCCGTCCACAGGCCCCGCCCACCGTGTTCTGCCACAGCTACGGCTCGGTGGTCTGCGGCCTGGCCCGCCCCACCCCCGCACAGGCCTCCGGCGTGGTGGTGCTCGGCTCGCCCGGCATGGGCATCGACTCGGCCGCCGACCTCGACCCGGGCGTCCCGCTCTGGGCCACCGCCCGCAACGGCTCCGACTGGATCGGCAACGTGCCCACCGTCCGGCTGTTCGGCCTCGGCCACGGCGCCGACCCGACCACCCCCGGCTTCGGCGCCCGCCCACTGCCCGCCACCGGATCCCACGGCCACGACGGCTACTTCGCCCCCGGCACCGCCTCCCTCGCCGCCTACGCCGCCGTCGCGCTCGGCCGCGCCTGACCACCCGCACCGGAAGGAGCACCACCATGGCCAGCACCCTCGCCACCCCCCGGCCCCTCACCGCCCTGCGCCGCGCCGCCGCGCAGGTCGACGCGAAGACCCCGGCCGACCGCGACCGCGCCCTGGACGGGCTGCGCGCCCTCGCCCTGCTCGCCGTGCCGGTCGGCCACTGGATGCTCGGCGGCCTCACCCGATCCCCCGACGGCGCCCTGCACAACGCCAGCCCGCTCTCCACGCTCGGCTTCTTCGCCCCGCTCAGCTGGGTGCTCCAGATGCTCGGGGTGTTCTTCCTGGTCGGCGGCCACTCCTCGGTCCGCTCGCTGGAGCGGGCCCGGGCCAGGGGCGTCACCTACGGCGGCTGGCTGCGCGCCCGTACGGTCCGGCTGCTGCGCCCGGTGCTCGGGGTGACGGCCGTCTGGGCGGCGCTGGTCCCGCTGCTGCCCGCACTCGGCGTCCCCGCGGACACCCTGCGCACCGGCGCCACCCTGGTGGTGCAGCCGCTCTGGTACATCGGGGTCTACCTGGGGCTGACCGCGCTCACCCCGCTCTGCGTGGCGGCCGGGCGCCGGCTGGGCGGCTGGTCGGCGGGCCTGCTGGTGGCCTCGGTCGCCGCCGTCGACCTGCTGCGCTACGGGCCGTGGGCCGAGGCGGTGCCGTCCTGGGTCGCGCTGCTGAACATCCTGCCCGGCTGGCTGTTCGGCTACCAGCTGGGCGTGCTCTGGGCGCAGGGCCGGCTCGGCCGCCCGGCGGCCCGGGTGCTGCTGCTCGGCGGCGGCGCGCTGTTCGCCGCGCTGCTGCTGGTCTTCCACTACCCGGCCAGCATGGTCGGTGTGCCCGGGGCCGCGCGGACCAACTCGCACCCGCCGTCCCTGCTGGTGCTCGCCCTGGCGGCGTTCCAGTGCGGCGCCGCGGTGCTGCTGCGGGAGCGGCTGGGCCGGCTGCTGACCGGCCGTCCGCTGCTCTGGCTGCCGGTCGTGGTGGTCAACCTGTCGGCGATGACGATCTTCTGCTGGCACCAGAGCGCGATGCTCGCGGTCGCGGTGCCGGGCGCGGCCGGCCTGGGCGCCGTCCCGGGGCTGACCACCGCGCCGGACTCGCTCGGCTGGGTGGCCGCCCGGCTGGCGCTGCTGCCGCTGTTCGGCGCCGTGCTGGTGGCGGTCGGCTGGTTCACCCGCCGGTTCGACGGCCCCTGGACGGCCCTCTCCCGGGGCGGCAAGGCGGTGACCGGGGCCGCGGCGGCGCTGTTCGCAGCGTACGCGCTGGGCGTGGTGTGACGATCGGTCGGAGGCGAGCCGCTCCGGGCGGCGCAGCGCGGCACGGACGGCAGGGCGTGGACCGACCGGTCCACGCCCTGCGTCCGTCGCCGCCGGCTCCCGGTGCGCCGTGCCGCGCGCCGGGGGCGCGTTGTCGGCGCCTTGCCCTACCCTGCCGCCATGGTGACGTTCGACGAGTTCCGCACGATGGCGCTGGCCCTGCCGGAGGCCGCCCAGGAGCCGACCTGGGACATCGAGACGCTGCGGGTCCGCAGCCGGATCTTCGCGATGGGCGCGCCCGACGGGGACCGCGTCACCGTCAAGGCCTCCCCCGAGGACCAGGCCGAACTGCTCGCCGCCGAGCCCGAGGTGTTCTCCTGCGCCCCGTACGTCGGCCGGCACGGCTGGGTGAGCGTCCGGCTGGACCTGGTGGACCGGGACGAGCTGCGCGACCTGGTCACCGAGGCCTGGCGGCGGACGGCGCCCAAGCGCCTGGTCCGCGAGTTCGACGCCTGAGTGCGGCCCGGCCGGACGGCCGCACGGGCCACCGCCCGAACCACTGGGAGACGTCGCACGGACACCTCCGGTTCATGTGATCCATCCCACAGTTTAGGCGTTCCCGCCGTCCCTTCAGGCCCCCTAGGCTTGCGCAGGGAAGTCAGCAGAGCCATCGCACCCTCCGGGTACCGCCCGCGAAACGGTGACGGGCCCCAAGGGAGTTGGTGCGGTGCGCAACCGTCGACGCTGGAAGCGGGTACTGATCGGGGCCTTCGCCGGCTGCGCGGTGCTCGCCGACGCCGGAGCCTCCGCCGCCGCGGCCGCGGTCTCCTCCGAGCAGCTGGCGATCTCCACCCCTCCGGCCGGCAGCGCCGCCTGGGTCCAGGACCACTCCTTCGGCCGCTCCCTGCCCGACCCGGCCACCACCACCCCGGCCGCCGCCGCGGGGTTCTTCGCCTCACTCGCACCCACCGAGCTGGACCGGCTGATCCAGGAGTACCCGCTGGTCGTCGGCAACTACGACGGCGCCCCGCTGGACCTGCGCTACCGCGCCAACAGGATCGCCCTGGCCGCCGAGCGCGACCGGGCCCGGGCCCGCGCCGCCGACCGCGCACTGGACTCCGACACCCGCGCGCTGGCCGTCTCCCGCGCCAACGACGTCGCGCACCTGCTCGCCCCCGACCGGCAGATCCTGGCCTTCGACCCGCGCGGCCGCGGCCTGGTCACCGAGGTGTGGGGCGACCTCGCCGACGCCGAGCGGATCTCCGTGCTCGTCCCCGGCTCGGACGCCGACCTCGGCCACCACGACCAGACGGCCGACCCGCTGCGTTCCCCCGCCGGCATGGCCCGCGCCCTGTTCACGGAGGAGCGGCGCCAGGCGCCGAAGACCCGCACCGCCGTGATCTCCTGGACCGGCTACGTCACCCCCTCCGGCCTCGGCCCGGACGCCGCCACCTCCCGGCTCGCGGACGTCGCCGCGCCCCGGCTGGAGCGACTGCTCGCCGGGCTCAAGGAGACCACCCGGCCGGACGCGCCGCCGTCGCTGCTCTGCCACTCGTACGGCTCGGTGGTCTGCGGCAACGCCGCCCCGGACATCCCGCGCGCGGCCGCCTCGCCGTCCGACACCTCCGGCATCACCGACCTGGTCGTCTTCGGCAGCCCGGGCATGGGCGTGCAGAACACCACCGAGCTGGGCGCCGGCGTGCACGTCTGGGCCACCCGCAACCCCAGCGACTGGATCGGCAACGTGCCGTTCCTGGAGGTCGGCGGCCTCGGCCACGGCGCCGACCCGGCGGCGAGCGGCTTCGGCTCCGAGCAGATCTCCTCGGCCCGCGCGGCCGGCCACAACGGCTACTTCACCGAGGGCACCGACAGCCTGCGCAACTTCGCGGCGATCTCGCTCGGCCACTACCAGGACGTGGTCCGGGCCAACCCCGGCTCCTGAAGCCCGAGAGGACGCCCGCTAGGCCGGCTGGTCCTGGTACAGCCGCAGGGCGTCCGCCGCCGCCCGGGCCAGCTCGCGCCGGGCGGCCGGCGGGGCCAGCACCTCGACGTCCGGGCCGAAGGCCAGCAGCAACCGGACGGCCGCCGGGGCGGGGAAGGCCATCGCCACCTCGGCCCACTCCTCGGCCGTCCCGGTGAGCGGCTCCGGCGGCGGCGCGGTGACCCGGCCGCCGTGGATGCGCAGGAACATGTCCAGCCGCCCGCGCCGGACCCGCACCCGCACCGGCACGTCCTTCGGCAACCGCTCGACCTGCTCGCGCAGCACCGCCCAGGCATCGCCGAGCCCGACCCCGGCCCGGCGCCGCACCGCCTCCTCGGTGGTGTCGGCGGCCAGCACGCGGTCGGCCCGGAACAGCCGCGGCTCGCCGTGCAGATCGGCCACCAGGTACCAGACCGCGGCCTTGCTCACCAGCCCGTACGGGTCGACGGTGTACTCCACCGGCGCGGGCGTGCCGCTGTGCCGGTAGCGCAGCCGCAGCCGCCGGTCGGCGAAGACGGCGTACTGCAGCTCCCCGAGGTCCGGTCCGGTGGCGGGGCCGACCGCGCCGGGGGTCTGCATCCAGCGGGCCGGGTCGACCAGGATCCGCTCGCTGATCCGCTCGGCGGCCGGCCGGTGCGGGGCGGGCAGCGCCGCCATCACCTTGCGCAGCGCCGAGCCGAGCGCACCGTCCAGCCCGAGGTCGCTGTGCGCGCCCTGGGCGGAGAGCACGAACAGCGCCCTGGCCTCGTCCGCGGTCAGGCCGGTGACGTCGGTGCGGTAGCCGGGCAGCAGGCCGATGCCGCCGTGCCGCCCGCGCTCGGTGAACACCGGCACCCCGGCGGCGGAGAGCGACTCGACGTCGCGGTAGATGGTGCGGACGGACACCTCCAGCCGCTCGGCGAGTTCGGTGGCGGGCACCCGGCCGCGGGTCTGGAGCAGCAGGAGGATCGAGAGCAGGCGGTCGGCCTTCATGCCCCAAGAATCCCAGTAATCCTGACGGTAGTTGTCAGGTTTTACTGGGAGATTGCGTTCCGAGCCCGAAAGACCACCCGATACCAGGGAGTTGAGCGCAGATGACCGCCGTCCAGGATGCCCGCCCGCAGTACCTGACCGCCCTCGACCAGCTGGAGAAGCTGTTCGCCACGATCACCCCGGCCGACCTCGACCGCCCCACCCCCTGCGCCGAGTTCACGCTGCGTCAGCTGCTGAACCACGTGGTCGGCGGCATCCACCGGTTCGCGTACATGGGCGAGGGCGGCCACGCCGAGGACGTCGTGGCCGCCATCGAGGACCCCTCGGACGAGGGCTGGCCGGCCGCGCTGGGCCGGGCCCGCACCCGGGTGACCGCCGCCTGGGCGGACGACACCAAGCTCGGCCGCCCGACCGTCGCCCCCTGGGGCGAGGTGCCCGGCGCGGTGGCGGTCGGCGGCTACCTGATGGAGCTGGTGACCCACTCCTGGGACATCGCCACCGGCCTCGGCAGCGGCTTCGCCCTCGACGACGACCTCGCGCGGACCGCGCTGGCCATCGCCGAGTTCGTGCTGCCGGCCGAGCAGCGGGTGCCGGGCGTCCCGTTCGCCGCCGTCCGGCCGGTCGCCGAGGACGCCGACGTGCACACCCGGCTGGCCGCCTGGACGGGCCGTACGGTCTGAACCCGCCACCGGCCCCGGGGGAGCGTCCGCCGGCTCCCCCGGGCCCGCAGGTGCCCGCTACTCCCGCGCCGCCGAGGTGGAGCTCATGTCCGCGTAGCGGCTCCCCGCGACCCGGCCGGCCACCGGCTCCAGCAGCGCCAGCTCCTCGGCGGTCAGCCGCAGCGTCGCCGCCGCGGTGTTCTCGGCGAGCCGGCTGCGCTTGCGGGTGCCCGGGATCGGCACGACGGCCAGCCCGTGCACCTCGGCCTGCCGGTGCACCCAGGCCAGCGCGACCTGGGCGAGCGTCACGCCGCGGGCCGCCGCGATCTCCCGCAGCGGGTCGAGCAGTTCGGCGTTGGCGGCCGCGTTGTCGCCGGTGAAGCGCGGGTTGGTGCGGCGGTAGTCGTCCGCCGAGAGCTCCTTGGCGTCCTGGAAGGCGCCGGTCAGGAAGCCCCGCCCGAGCGGCGAGTACGGCACGAAGGCGACGCCCAGCTCCGCCGCGGCCGGCACCGCCGTGCGCTCGACGTCGCGGGCGAACACCGACCACTCGGACTGGAGCGCGGCGATCGGGTGGATCGCGTGGGCCTCGCGCAGCTCCGCGCCGGTCACCTCGGACAGGCCGAGGTGGCGCACCTTGCCGGCCTGCACCAGCTCGGCCATGGCGCCGACCGAGTCGGCCAGCGGCACGGCCGGGTCGCGGCGGTGCATGTAGTACAGGTCGATCTCGTCCACGCCGAGGCGGCGCAGCGAGGCGTCCACCGCGGTCCGGATGTACGCCGGGTCGTTGCTGATGCCGCGGACGGAGCCGTCCTCCTCGGAGCGCACGATGGCGAACTTGGTGGCGATCACCACCTTGTCCCGGTTGGCCCGGACGAAGGGGCCGATCAGCTCCTCGTTGTGGCCGGAGCCGTACATGTCGGCGGTGTCGAAGAGGGTGACGCCGGCCTCCAGCGCGGCGTCCAGGGTGGCGAGCGCCTCGCCGGCGTCGGTGGGGCCGTAGAACTCGCTCATGCCCATGCAGCCGAGGCCCTGGATGCCCACCAGCGGGCCGCCGGTGCCGAGTTCGACGGTGGGAAGGACGGTCTGAGTCATGCGCTCTGCTCTTCCTCTACACGGATGTTCTGGCATTGGACGGGGGCGCCGACGCCGTCGGCGGCCTTCCCGGCATAGAGATCGATCTTGTAGTCGAGGACGGCGAGGGTGGCCTGGAGGTCGGCGATCCGCTGCCGGACCTCCTCGCGCTGGGCCTCCAGGAGCTGCTGCCGCTCCCGGTAGGTCCGCTCGCCCTGGCGGGCCATGTCCACGTACTTGAGCATGTCCGCCACGGACATGCCGGTCAGCCGCAGCCGGCCCAGGAAGGCCAGCCGGTGCAGATCGGCGTCGCAGTAGCGGCGCCGGCCGCCCGCCGCCCGGTCGACCGGGTCCAGCAGGCCGATCCGCTCGTACCAGCGCAGGGTGTGGTCGGTCAGCCCGCTCGCCGCGGCGACCTCGCTGATGGTGTGCCTCGGCGTCCGGTCCGGATCGCCCGTCGGGCGGCTGAACACCTCCGAGCAGCTGCGCAGGTCGATCTCGATGCGTGCGGGTGCGGCCATCGCTCGTTTCCCCTTGTCCTGTGCGACGTGAACGACGCTACCGAGTTGGAGTGCACTCCAAGCAAGCCCGACATCCGGGTGGCCCCACCACCACCTTTTCCGACGAATTTCCCGGCGACTAGAGTCGGGCCCATGGAGAGCTTGCGGATGATCGAGAACTGGCCGGTGCCCCACGCCGCGGCGGCCGTGGTGCGGGCGGCGGACGGCGCGGTGCTGGGCGCGCACGGGCCGCAGCAGCACCTGTTCCCGCTGGCCTCGGTGACCAAGCTGCTCACCTCCTACGCGGCGCTGGTCGCCGTCGAGGAGGGTGTGTTCGAGCTGGACGACCCGGCCGGACCGCCCGGGTCGACCGTCCGCCACCTGCTCGCGCACACCTCCGGCCTGGGCTTCGACGAGGACCGGGTTTTCGCCGAGCCCGGCAACCGCCGGCTCTACTCCAACGCGGGCTTCGACGCGCTGGCGCGGGCGCTGTCCGAGGCCGCCGGGATCGAGTTCTCCCGCTACGTCGCCGAGGCGGTGTTCGAACCGCTCGGCATGGGCGACACCCTGATCAACACCGCGCACAAGTCCCCGGCGGGCGCCGGCGGCCTGTCCACCGTCGCCGACCTCGCCCGGTTCGCCGCCGAGCTCCAGGCGCCCAAGCTGCTGGACCCGTCCACCGTCCGGCAGGCCACCCGCGAGGTCGCCTTCCCCGGCACCAGCGGCGTGCTGCCCGGCTACGGCCACCGCCGCCCGAACGACTGGGGCCTCGGCTTCGAGATCCGCGACGGCAAGAGCCCGCACTGGACCGGCACCGCCAACTCCCCCGGAACCTTCGGGCACTTCGGCCAGTCCGGCACCTTCCTGTGGGTCGACCCGCAGGCCGGCGCAGCCTGCATCGCGCTCACCGACCGGGACTTCGGGCCGTGGGCGGTCGAGGCCTGGCCGGCCTTCTCGGACGCGGTGCTCGCAGAGCTGGGGCGCTAGCCGTACGAGACCGGCGAGTGCATCTCCCAGAGCAGGAGTTCGGCGCCGGTCTCGCCCGCCGCCGGGTCGGCGAAGGCCTCGCCGGTGATCCGGACGCTGTCGCCCGGAACCATCGAGCGGCCGCCGCCCTTGGGCCCCGGAACGGTCCGGTAGCCCAGCGAGCCGGCCGTCAGGTGCGCGTACCGCCAGGGCGCCTCGGGCAGCGGCGGCAGCGGCTGCCACGGCCCGGCGGTGGCCAGCCAGAGCGCGGCGTCGCTGCGGCGCAGCCGCAGGGCGTCCGTCGCGGCGTCGCGCTCCAGCCCGGAAGCGAGCAGCGTCAACCCGCCGTCCGCCGGTTCCACCTTGCGCAGGCCGTACGCGGGGGGCGCGTCGAACGCGTCCGGCTGGAGCCACATCTGGACGAAGCGGACCGGCCCGGTGGCGCCGCCGACGTTGCGCTCGGTGTGGGTGACGCCGGAGCCGGCACTGAGGTGCTGGACCATCCCGGGGCGGACCACTCCGCTGTGGCCGTGCGAGTCCCGGTGGGCCAGAGCGCCCTCCAGCACCCAGGTGAGGATCTCGGTGTCCCGGTGCTTGTGCTCCTCGAACCCGGCGCCGGGGGCGAGGAGTTCCTCGTTGCACGCGAGCAGCGCGCCGAAATGGGTGTTCTTCGGGTCGTAGTGGCCGGAGAAGGAGAACGCGTGCCTGGTCTCGACGCCCTCGGCCGGGGCGGAGCGGTAGCGCTCGGCGGTGCGGCGCAGGTCGGCACGGGGGCGGTCGGCGGCTTCGTTCACGCCCCCACCGTAGTGTCTGGGGCCCGGGGTGTGACTCTTGCCACCGCGCTGCTCCGCCGGGGGGGTGTGCACGAGCAGTCACTCACGTGAGGCAGTCTTGTCCTTGTGCCAGCCGCTTCCGCGAACTCCCAGAGCGACCCCAGTCCCAGCCCCGCACCCGAACCCACCGGGAAGAGCCCGGCCGCCCGGTCGAGCCGTGACCGCCCCGGCCGCGCGGCACCCCGCCTGACCGCGCAGGAGCGCAGAAACGCCGCCGAGCGCGCCGAGCGCCGGGCGGCGACGCTCAAGCGACTGGAGAAGTCCTCCGGCAAGCTGGCCACCGCCGCGATCTCCCGGATGGACGACCAGCTCGGCTGGTACCGGCGGATGCCGCCGGAGCACCGGTCCTGGATCGGACTGGTCGCCCAGGCGGGCATCGCCGCCTTCACCGAGTGGTACCGCCACCCGGACACGGCCCAGGCGATCTCCACCGACGTCTTCGGCACCGCCCCGCGCGAGCTGACCAGGGCGATCACCCTGCGCCAGACCGTCGAACTGATCCGCACCACGATCGAGGTCATGGAGGAGGCCATCGAGGAGGTGGCCGCCCCCGGCGACGAGGCGGACATGCGCGAGTCGGTGCTGGTCTACGCCCGGGAGATCGCCTTCGCGACCGCCCAGGTGTACGCCCAGGCCGCCGAGGCGCGCGGCGCCTGGGACGCCCGGCTGGAGGCGCTGGTGGTCAACTCGCTGCTGTCCGGCGACGCCGACGAGGGCGTGCTCTCCCGCGCCGCGGCGCTCGGCTGGGGCCAGCCCAGCCAGGTCCGGGTGGTGATGGGCAGCGCGCCGGACGGCGACAGCGAGCTGGTGGTCGAGGCGATCCGGCGGGCCGCCCGGTACGCCAAGCTGAACGTGCTGACCGGGGTGCTGGGCAAGCGCCTGGTGGTCGTGGTCGGCGGCGAGAAGGAGCCGGTTCACGCGGCCCGGGCGCTGATCGGCCAGTTCGCACCCGGTCCGGTGGTGGTCGGCCCGACCGTGCCCGACCTGCTCTCCGCGACCCGCTCGGCCCACGCCGCCGCGGCCGGCCTGCGCGCCTGCGCCGCCTGGCCGGACGCCCCCCGCCCGGTGCTGGCCGACGACCTGCTGCCGGAGCGGGCGCTGGCCGGTGATCAGGCCGCGCGCCGTCAGCTGGTGGAGGAGATCTACACACCGCTGGACGAGGCCGGCTCCGCCCTGCTGGAGACGCTGAGCGTCTACCTGGAGCAGGCCTCCTCGCTGGAGGGCGCGGCCCGGATGCTCTTCGTCCACCCCAACACGGTGCGCTACCGGCTGCGACGTGTGACTGACGTCACGGGGTACGCCCCCTCCGACGTGCGTTCGGCGTTCACCCTGCGGATCGCACTGGCCCTCGGCCGACTGGACGCCGTCGGCGAGCCCGGCTGAGTCGGAGTGTAGGGACCATACAATCCCGGATGGTTTTCTTCGTTACCGTCGCCTACCCGCCCCTGGGCGCCTGGCGAGAGAGGGTTGAACCGTGCTCGTAATCGTCGCCCCTGGACAGGGTGCCCAGTCCCCCGGTTTCCTCAGCTCCTGGCTGGAGCTCGACGGCGTCGCCGACCGCCTGCGCGGCTGGTCGGAGGTCGCCGGGCTCGACCTGGTGCACGCCGGTACCGAGGCGTCCGCCGAGGAGATCAAGGACACCGCCGTCGCCCAGCCGCTGCTGGTCGCGGCCGGTCTGGTGACCGCCCGGGAGCTGTTCCCGGACGAGGACGCCGCCCGCAAGCTGGTCGGCGCCGTGGCCGGCCACAGCGTCGGTGAGATCACCGCCGCCGCCGGCGCCGGGGTGCTCACCGCCCACGACGCGCTGACCTTCGTGCGCGAGCGCGGCCGGGCCATGGCCGAGGCCGCCGCCGTCACCGAGACCGGCATGCTCGCCGTGCTCGGCGGCGAGCCGGAGGAGGTCGCGGCGAAGCTCGCCGAGCACGGCCTGACCGCGGCCAACAACAACGGCGGCGGCCAGATCGTCGCCGCGGGCACGCTGGCCCAGCTGGAGGCGCTGAAGGCGGACCCGCCGGCCCGCGCCAAGCTGATCGCCCTCAAGGTGGCCGGTGCCTTCCACACCGAGCACATGGCCCCGGGCGTCGAGCGGCTGGCCGCACTGGCCCCGACCCTGACCGCGGCCGATCCGCAGGTCCGCTACGTCTCCAACAAGGACGGCGCGGTCGTGGACTCCGGCGCCGAGGTGCTGGCGCGACTGGTGTCGCAGGTCTCCAACCCCGTCCGCTGGGACCTCTGCATGGAGACCCTCGGGCAGCTGGGCGCGACGGCCGTGATCGAGCTGTCCCCCGCGGGCACCCTGACCGGACTGCTCAAGCGCAACCTCAAGGGTGTGGCCACGCTCGCCCTCAAGACCCCCGCCGATCTGGACAAGGCCCGCGAGCTCGTCGCGGAGCACGGCGGTCAGGAGCAGGAGACCCAGGTATGACCAAGCCCCAGATCCGTCCGGTGAGCGGCGCGCAGTACTCGCGCATCCTCGGTGTCGGCGGCTACCGTCCGGTCCGGGTGATCCCCAACTCCGAGGTCCTGGAGTGGATCGACTCCTCGGACGAGTGGATCCGCACCCGCAGCGGGATCGCCGAGCGCCGCTGGGCCGGCCCGGACGAGTCCGTCGCCGAGATGTCCGTCCAGGCGGCCGGCAAGGCCATCGCCCAGGCCGGGATCGCCCCCGAGCAGATCGGCGGCGTGATCGTCTCGACCGTCTCGCACCTCAAGCAGACCCCCGCGATCGCCACCGAGATCTCCGAGCGGCTCGGCTGCGGCAAGGCCCCGGCCTTCGACATCTCGGCCGCCTGCGCCGGCTTCGGCTACGGCCTGGGCCTGGCCGACGGCATGATCCGCGGCGGCAACGCCGAGTACGTGCTGGTCATCGGCGTCGAGCGGCTCAGCGACCTGACCGACCAGTCGGACCGCTCCACCGCCTTCATCTTCGGCGACGGCGCCGGCGCCGCGATCGTCGGCCCGTCCGACACGCCCGGCATCGGCAAGCTGATCTGGGGCTCGGACGGCTCGCAGGCCGACCTCATCACCCAGACCGAGGCCTGGGACACCGCCTTCGCCAAGTCCGACGCGATCAACGGTGCGGGCGAGGAGACCAGGTGGCCGGCCCTGCGGATGGACGGCCAGCCGGTCTTCCGCTGGGCGGTGTGGGAAATGGCCAAGGTGGCCCAGCAGGCGCTGGACGCCGCCGGGATCACCGCCGACCAGCTCGGTGCGTTCATCCCCCACCAGGCCAACATGCGGATCACGGATGCCATGATCAAGGCGCTCAAGCTGCCGGATTCGGTGCCCGTCGCCCGCGACATCGCCGAGACCGGCAACACCTCCGCGGCCTCCATCCCCCTGGCGATGGAACGCATGCTGGAGAGCGGTGAGGCCCACAGCGGGGACCTGGCCCTGATCATCGGGTTCGGGGCGGGTCTCGTGTACGCCGCGGCAGTCGTTACTCTCCCCTAGGCGCATTCGCCCAATCCACAGCCTGTGTCCGGCCGCCGGCCGGACACGCTCAACACCGAAGAGGAGCAGCCAGTATGGCTACCCAGGAAGAGGTCCTGGAAGGTCTCGCCGAGATCGTCAACGAGATCGCCGGCATCCCGACCGAGGACGTCCAGCTCGACAAGTCCTTCACCGACGACCTGGACGTCGACTCGCTGTCCATGGTCGAGGTCGTCGTGGCCGCCGAGGAGCGCTTCGACGTCAAGATCCCGGACGACGAGGTCAAGAACCTGAAGAGCGTCGGCGACGCGGTGAACTACATCCTCAACGCCTGAGCGATCGACTCGTTCGACTCGGCCAGCCCGTCCGGCGTCCCGTACGCCGGCGAAGGCTGACCGGTCGGCCGGGCTCGTGGAGCCTGGCCGACCCCACCGGCCGGGACGCCCTCACCAGGGCGCCCGGCCGGGCCCGTCTTCGGCACGCCGCCGACCCCCGCACACGTGAGAGAAGAAGAAACCAGTGACCGCTGAAAACCGCACCGTGGTCGTCACGGGTATCGGCGCCTTCACGCCGCTGGGCGCCGACGCCGCCACCACCTGGGAGAGCCTCCTCGCCGGCAGGTCCGGTGTGTCGGCCCTGACCGAGGAGTGGGCCGAGGACCTGCCCGTCAAGATCGCGGCGAAGACCGCCGTCGAGCCGGGCGAGATCCTGCCCCGGCCGCTGGCCCGCAAGCTGGACCGCTCGGCCCAGTTCGCGCTGATCGCCGCCCGCGAGGCCTGGGCCGACGCCGGCTTCGAGACCCCCGCCACCGACGCGTCCTCCAAGCTCGCCCCCGAGCGCCTGGGCACCGTCATCGCCTCCGGCATCGGCGGCGTGACCACCCTCCTCGACCAGTACGACGTGCTCAAGGAGAAGGGCGCCCGCAAGGTCTCCCCGCACACCGTCCCGATGCTGATGCCCAACTCCCCGGCGGCCAACGTCGGTCTGGAGGTCGGCGCCCGCGCGGGTGTGCACACCCCCGTCTCCGCCTGCGCCTCCGGCGCCGAGGCGATCGGCTACGCGATCGAGATGATCCGCACCGGCCGCGCCGACGTCGTGGTGGCCGGCGGCACCGAGGCGGCGATCCACCCGCTGCCGATCGCCGCGTTCGCCAACATGATGGCGATGTCCAAGAACAACGACGAGCCCCAGCGCGCCTCCCGCCCGTACGACAAGGCCCGCGACGGCTTCGTGCTGGGCGAGGGCGCCGGTGTGGTCGTGCTGGAGTCCGTCGAGCACGCCGAGGCGCGCGGCGCCCGGATCTACTGCGAGGCCGTGGGCCAGGGCCTGTCCTCGGACGCCCACCACATCGCCCAGCCCGAGCCGACCGGCGCCGGCGTGGCCCGTGCACTGGCCGACCTGTTCGAGCGCAACGAGCTGGACAAGGCCGAGATCGTGCACGTCAACGCGCACGCCACCTCGACCCCGCAGGGCGACACCGCCGAGCTGAAGGCGCTGCGCAAGGAACTGGGCGACGACCTCGACCACATCGCCGTCTCGGCCACCAAGTCGATGACCGGCCACCTGCTCGGCGGCGCCGGCGGCGTCGAGACCGTCGCCACCGTGCTGGCCCTGCACCACCGGATCGCCCCGCCGACCATCAACGTGGACGAGCTGGACGACGACGTGGACGCCGACATCGTCCGCGACGGGGGCCGCAAGCTGCCCGAGGGCCGGATCGCCGCGCTGAACAACTCGTTCGGCTTCGGCGGCCACAACGTGGTGCTGGCCTTCCGCACTCGCTGACGCCCATGACGAAGGGGCCGACGCTCTCCGCGAGCGCCGGCCCCTTCGTCATGCCTGTCGGGCCTCCTCCGGGGGCGGCCTCAGACCACCTGGTGCAGCCAGCGCACCGGCGCGCCCTCGCCCGCGTACCGGAACGGCTCCAGCTCGTCGTCCCAGGGCTTGCCGAGCAGCCGGGCGATCTCGGCCTCCAGGTCGGCCCCCTCGCTGCGGGCGCGCAGCAGGACGGCGCGCAGCCGGTCCTCGGGGATCAGGATGTCGCCGTGGATGCCCGTGACGGCGTGGAAGATGCCGAGCGAGGGCGTGCTGCTGTACCGCTCCCCCTCCGCCGTGGCGCAGGGCTCGCTGGTCACCTCGTACCGCATCAGCTGCCACCCGCGCAGCGCGGAGGCGAGCTTCGAAGCCGCACCGGGCTCCCCCTGCCAGGAGAGCTCGGCACGCCAATGCCCGGGTGCGGCCGGCTGGCGGATCCAGTCCAGGCTCACCCGCACACCGAGCACCCCCGCGACGGCCCACTCGACGTGCGGGCACAGCGCGCGGGGCGCGGAGTGGATGTACAGAACTCCACGTGTCGTCACCGGGACCTCCAGGCTGTGGACGAGGGTCGCCTTCCCCAGCTGCCTCGTGCCTGCAGTTGATCCGCAGTTACCCACGTTAGCCGACATTAAGCTACTAAATTGAGCAAAACGGACAGGCTTTCGCTCAATGCTAGTCGAATCCTCAACGAGGTCTACCCCTCGGCCGGATCTCTCCCCCGAACGGCCCCATCGCCGGCGGGACCACCGTACCGCGCTGCGCCGCAGGATGGATGACGCACTATCGGATCCGGCCGGAATACGGTAATGCGACCGAAGCGCCTGCGCCCGGCCGCGAACCGTCCACGGCAAACCGCCCCGCCGCCCCGATCGGGGCGGCGGGGCGATCGGCCTCCTGACGAAGCGTCAGCCGTCCAGGCGGACGACCATCTTGCCGGTGTTGACGCCGCGCAGCAGGTCGAGGAAGGCCTCGGCGGCGTTCTCGAAGCCGTCCACCACGGTCTCCTCGGTGCGCAGTTCACCGGACGTCAGCCAGCCGCCCACCTCGGCGACGAACTGCGGCTGGAGCCCGGCGTGGTCGCGCACCAGCATGCCCTCCAGGCGCAGCCGCTTGCCGATGGCGAGCGCGAGGTTGCGCGGGGCGGCGGGCGCGGTGGTGTCGTTGTACTGGGCGATCGCGCCGCAGAGCACCGCGCGGCCGTGCACGTTCAGCGCGCCGATCGCGGCTTCCAGGTGGTCGCCGCCGACGTTGTCGAAGTAGAGGTCGATGCCCTCCGGGGCGGCCTCGGCGAGCTGCTGGGCGACCGGGGCGTCCTTGTAGTTGAAGGCCGCGTCGAAGCCGTACTCGTCCACCAGCTTGGCCACCTTCTCCGCCGAGCCGGCCGAACCGACCACCAGCGAGGCGCCCTTGAGCCTGGCGATCTGGCCGACCAGCGAGCCGACGGCGCCGGCCGCGCCGGAGACGAAGACCTTGTCGCCCTCCTTGAGGCCGCCGACGGCGAGCAGGCCGGCGTAGGCGGTCAGGCCGGGCATGCCGAGCACGCCGAGGTAGGCGGAGAGCGGGGCGGCGGCCGGGTCGACCTTGACCGCGTGCCTCGCGTCCAGGGTGGCGTACTCGCGCCAGCCGAGCCCGTGCAGCACCGCGTCGCCCGGGGCGAAGCCCTCGGCCTCGGAGGCGATGACGTAGCCGACCGCGCCACCGTCCATGGCCTGGCCCAGCTGGAACGGCGGGACGTACGACTTCACGTCGTTCATTCGTCCCCTCATGTACGGGTCCACCGAGAGGTAGGCGTTGCGGACCAGGATCTCGCCCGGGCCCGGGGTCCGGACCGGGGCCTCGACCAGGGCGAAGTCGGCCGGCACCGGCCAGCCCTGCGGGCGGGCGGCGAGGTGCCATTCACGGGCGGTCGCGGGGGCGGCGGCCTGCTCTGCCATCGGGGCGCTCCTTGCGGTTCAGATGCGGTTCAGGTGCATGAAAAGTTGAGCAACTGAAGTAACGATGGGCATGAAAGGTTCACCTTGTCAACTTTTCAGGTAGACTCTCGACCATGGACACTCAGTCGATCCAGGACGCCACGCCGCAGCCCGACGAGATCACCCGCGAGGTCGTCGACCTGATGGCCAACCTGGTCGCGCTGTTCCACCGCGAGTACGAGGACGCCGCCGCCGCCCGCTCGCTCACCGGCGCCCAGGCCAAGGTGCTCGCCCTGCTGCGGCGCGGCCCGATGCCGATGCGCCAGATCGCCCAGACGCTCAGCTGCGAGCCGTCCAACATCACCGGCATCGTCGACCGGCTCGAATCCCGCGGCTTCGTCACCCGCGAGGCCGACCGGCAGGACCGCCGGGTCAAGCTGGTCGCCGCCACCGACACCGGCTCGGCCGCCTCCGAGGAGCTGCGCGAGTCGCTGAACTTCGCGCGCGAGCCGCTGGCCGCGCTCGGCCCGGAGGAGCGCACGGCCCTGCGCGACCTGCTCCGGCGGATGCTCGCGGGCGCCTCCGGCCCGGGTGCGTGACCAGCATCACAGGTCCTGGGGGCTGCCCGTTGGCCCCGGGGGGGTAACCGAACCGCCTTCCGGAACGTCTAACGTTCGAACATCGAACGCGAGAAACCTGAAGACGGGGGGCACGGAGGATGAGCAGCAGCACGCGTCGGCGCCGCTACCTGCGGACCGCCATCGGCCTGGCCGCCGTACTGGTGCTGTCGGTCGTGGGCGCCGGAGCCTGGTTCTACCACCGGCTGGACAACAACATCACCACCTTCGACTCGGGCGGCGTCGCCACCGAGCGCCCGCCGGCCCCCGTCCCGGCCAGCCCGGGCGCCTCCGTCCCCGTCAACGTGCTGCTGCTCGGCTCGGACACCCGCGACGGGGGCAACGACTCGCTGGGCGGCGGTGACGAGGGCGTCGGCCACTCGGACACCGCGATCCTGGTGCACATCTACGCCGACCACAAACACGCCGTCGGCGTCTCGATACCCCGCGACACCCTGGTCACCATCCCGTCCTGCAAGCTGCCGAACGGCACCTGGACGGCGCCGAAGACCGACCAGATGTTCAACTCCGCCTTCACCGTGGGCCTGGCCGAGAAGGGCAATCCGGCCTGCACCCAGAACACCGTCGAGAAGCTCACCGGACTGCGGATCGACCACACCGTCGTGGTCGACTTCAAGGGCGCGGCCGCGATGTCGGACGCCGTGGGCGGTGTGGAGGCCTGTGTGCCCAACGACGTCAACGAGTACGGCATCCACCTCAAGAAGGGCCTCCAGAAGCTCTCCGGGCAGTCCGCGGTGGACTACCTGCGGGCCCGCCACGGCATCGGCGACAACTCCGACATAGGCCGGATGAAGCGCCAGCAGGCCTTCCTCTCCTCGATGATCAAGAAGGTGCAGAGCCAGGGCTTCTCGCTGCCCACCCTGCTGCCGCTGGCCGACGCGGCCACCAAGTCGCTCACCGTGGACGAGGGGCTGGGCACCGCGATGAAGCTGGTGGACTTCGCCCGCTCGGTCCAGGACATCAAGCTCTCCGACGTCTCCTTCGTCACCGCCCCCTGGCGGTTCGCCGGCGACCGGGTCCGGCTGGTCCAGCCGGACGCCGACACCCTCTGGAAGCTGCTGCGCGAGGACCGCACCCTGGACGGGCAGAGCACCACCGGGACGGGCCAGGTGACCTCCTCCCCCACCGCCGACCCCGCCGCTGCGACCGCCCCGCTCACCCCGGAGCAGGCCGCGACGCCGATCACCGTGGTCAACGGGACCGGCACGCCCGGCGTGGCCGGCTCCGGCGCCGAGGCGCTCAAGGCGCGCGGCTTCCAGAACATCGCGCTCGGCCCCAACGCCCCCGGGCAGCGGGCCACCCGGGTCGCCTACGACCCCACGCTGAAGGCCGCCGCCGACCAGGTCGCCGCGCTCTTCCCCGGCGCCAAGGTCATCGAGTCCCCCGGCTCGGGGGCGATCACCGTCACCATCGGCCCCGACGAGCGGACGGCGGCTACCCGGATCGACTCGGTGACCGCCCCGAGCCCGGCGCCCGGCGTCCCGGCCGGTGCCACGGCGGGCAGCACCCCCGGCGCCACCCCGGGCGGCATCCCCACCGGCATAGCGGAGAACACCCGCAACGCCGACACCGACCCGTGCGCCGACCTGACCTTCGGCTGACCGCCCGGCCCGCGGCCGACGGCTGACCCACGGCCGGCCGGCCGCTACTGCGGATCCGGCAGCCCGGTGACGACGGCGGTGAGGCGGGTGCCGCGCGGGAAGACGCCCCCCGCCGCCAGGCCGGCCAGCGCGGCGAGCAGCTTGGCGACGTAGCGGCGCTCCAGCGGGATGCCGTGACGGCGCTCGAACCGCTCGGCGAAGCCGGCCAGCTCGGCCGGGACCCTGCCGTAGCCGCCGCCGTGGTGCGCGTGGTCGATCCGCCAGTTGTCGAACCCGCGCCCGTAGGCGGCCCGGTGCAGCCGGGCGACCTCCGCCTCCAGATAGCCCTCGCCGCCGCGCAGCACGGCCACCCCGAGCGCCCGCGCGCCCGTCGGCAGGCCGGCCGCGATGCCGGCCAGGGTGCCGCCGGTGCCGACCGGGCAGCAGACCACGTCCCGCTCGCCGAGACCGGGCAGTTCGGCCGGGATCGCGGCCGCGCCGACGGCGGCCAGGGCGTTGGAGCCGCCCTCCGGGAGCACCAGGCAGCGGCCCCAGCGGCGGAGCAGGGCGTCCGTGCCGTGCTCCCCCTCGGCCCGGCCGGTGGCCTCCCGGTACTCGGCCCGGGTCAGGAACTCCAGCCGCATCCCGGCCGCCTCGGCGGCCCGCAGCGACCAGTTGCGCGGCCGGTCGGCCAGCTCCTCGCCGCGGACCAGCCCGACGCTCTCCAGCCCGAGCGCCCCGGCGGCGGCCGCGACGGCCCGCAGGTGGGTCGAGTACGCGCCGCCGAAGGTCAGCAGCCGGGTGTGGCCCTGCTCCACGGCGGCGGCCAGATTGGGCGCCAGCTTGCGCCACTTGTTGCCGGGGACGGTCGGGTGCAGCAGGTCGTCCCGCTTCAGCCGCAGCTCCACCCCGGCCCGGGCGAAGGCCTCGTCGGTGCAGTCCACCAGCGGGGTCGGCAGCAGGGCGGGTTCGAGCACCCGGCCAGCTTAGGCGCACGCGCGGAGCCCGGACGCCTGACCGGCGACCGGGCTCCGCGCACCGGGGACGGGCCGGCACCCCCGTGGACGGCCCGTCAGCCCAGGGCCGCGCTCTCCGCCGCGTGGCCGGCCATCCGCCAGGCCAGGGCCCTGCCGAGCGCGCGCGGGACCGGGCCGGCCGCCGGGGCCAGCTTCCCGATCCGGCCGCGGTACTCCCTGCGCTCCCTGGAGCTCAGCGCCGAGCGGAGCTTCCCCGCCGCGACCAGGGCGGTCAGCGCCGCGTCGGCCGGGTCGACCCGGCCGAGCGGTCCCTTCAGCGCCCCGGTGACGGAGGCCACCAGCACCTCGCGGGCCCCGGGGTCGTCCAGGGTGACCAGGGTCACCGGAAACAACCCGGCCACCCGGTGCGGCCGGAGGGCGATCCGGCCGGAGTCCACCAGGCCGTCCCGGACCCAGCGGATCGGCTGGTCGCGCCCGACGCTCCTGGCGCGGCCGACCCACGAGCTCCAGCTCTGCGGCCGGGCCCTGCGGATCTGGCCCAACAGGCGGGCGCTGTAAGGGTCGAGGCCGGTCTCGGCGGCGTCGGCGCGGACCCGGGCGACGGCCTTGCGGCCCTCCTCGTACAGCAGGCCCCGGCGCAACAGCTCGGTCAGCGCCGCCGCCTGCAGCAGCAGGTTGAGCGAGGAGTGCTGGGTGGTCCGTTCGCGCCGCGGGTCGTAGGCGAGCAGGTACAGCTTCTCGGGGAGGGTGGCGGGCAGGTCCATGTCGGTCTCCGAAAGGGTCTTCGTGTGCCCGGCCTCCGGTCAGCTCTCGTCGGAGCTGCCGCGTTCGGGGCTGTTCTCGGCCGGGCCGTCCTCGGCCGGGCTCTCCTTGGGCGGGCGCCCGCGCCGGGGAATCCGGGCCGCGCCGCCGGGCATCCGGCCCGCGTCGGCGAGGGCGCGGCGGAGCAGGAACTCGATCTGCGCGTTGGTGCTGCGCAGGTCGTCCGCGGCCCATCGGGCGAGTGCGTCGTGAACCGAAGGATCCAGTCGCAACAGGAGCTTCTTCCGTTCCGTCGCCAAGGCCTCGCCTTACTGGTAGAGGGAGCCCGTGTTCACGACGGGCTGAGTGCCGCGGTCGCCGCAGAGCACCACCAGGAGGTTGCTCACCATGGCGGCCTTGCGCTCCTCGTCCAGGTCCACGACATCGCGTTCGGCGAGCCGGTCCAGCGCTTCCTCGACCATACCGACGGCGCCCTCGACGATCAGCCTGCGCGCCGCGACCACGGCCCCGGCCTGCTGGCGCTGGAGCATCACCTGCGCGACCTCCGGAGCGTACGCGAGCCTGGTGATCCGGGACTCGACGACTCGCACTCCGGCCGAGGCCACCCGGGCGGAAATCTCGGCGGAGAGCTTGCGGGCGATCTCGTCCGCGCCGTCACGCAGCGACAACTGGCCCTCGTGGTGAGCGTCGTACGGGTAGCTGGTGGCGATGTGCCGCACGGCCGTCTCGGTCTGGATGGCGACGAAGTCGGCGTAGTCGTCCACCTCGAACACCGCCATCGCGGTGTCCTCGACCTGCCAGACGACCACGGCGGCGATCTCGATCGGGTTGCCGTCCGCGTCGTTGACCTTGGCGGTCTCGGTCTCGTGGTTGCGGATCCGCAGCGAGATGTGCCGGCGGTTGGTGAACGGGTTCAGCCAGGTCAGGCCCTCGGCACGGACGGTGCCTCGGTAGCGGCCGAGCAGCTGGACCACCCGGGCCTGGCCGGGCGAGACCACCGTCAGGCCGCACATCAGCAGCACCGAGCCGAGCACCAGCAGCGGTCCGACGACTATCAGGGCGATGCCCAACGCGTTGGCGCGGACGGACAGTTGGGCCGCACCGACGATGAACGAGCCGACCCCGGCGAGCAGGCCGAGCAGCGCGCCGCCGAGCACCGGCAGGCCGGCCGCCCCGGTGATGACCCGTTCGGTGATCTTGGGGACCGGAAGGTCCAGGACAGGGCCGTCCTCGACGGCGAAACGCGGTGTGGTCATGGAGCGACTCCTTCGTCGAGCATCCGCATCCGATGTCAAAGTGATATCACTTTTCTGACAGCCGACGCCACCCGTCAGTGCGAGGACGACCCCCCGACGCCCCCAGCACGCCGCCGATGCGGCAGACTTATGACCCCGATACTTACTGCCTGTTTTCTGAAGGCTCAGCATCACTTGTGGGGAATCGCATCCATGACAGCGCTTGCCGAGTCCATCGGCACACCGGACAGAACGAGCCCGGGCACGGGGACTGAGCGGCAGCGCCCATGGGCCCGGTTCGAACGGCCGAACGCCGCACAGCTCCGGCTCGTCGCGGCCCTCCTCGTCCTCCCGCCGCTGTTCCACCTGGTCTCGGCCGATCTGCTGAGCTTCGGGCTGGTCTGGTTCGCCGCCGCGACCCTCATCCGCTCCCGGGCCACCGCCTTCGACCGGCTGATGATCTCGGGCGGCGTCCTGATCGGCTGGACCTGCGCACTCAGCCTGCTCGCCAGCTACTGGCCGTGGGGCCTGCACCCGGTGGCGCTCGCCGAGGCCACCGCCGTGCCGCTGATCGCGGTCCTGCTCCTCCAGGGCCCCCGGCCCGCCGGGCGGGCCGAGCGGCCGTGGGCGCGGCTGCGCCGACTGGTTCCCACCCGGGACCTCGCCCTGCTGCTGCCGGCGGCCGCGGCCGTCGCGTTCACGCTGTACCCCGTCGTCCGCCGGAACGCCACCGAGCGGCTGGGCCTGATCATCATGTACGAGGACCTCGCCCGGCACTCGGCGCTGTACGACACCATCCTGCGCCTGGGCGGCCTGACCGCCCTGCACAGGAGCGAGGCCGCCGCCACCGTCGCGGACGGCCTCGACACCTACCCGCAGGGCAGTCACCTGACGCTGGCCGTGATCACCAGCTTCGTGCACGGCGGTGCCACCCAGGGCCCCGCGCTCGCCCAGCTGTCGTTCTTCGTCCTGCTGTTCGCCCTGGCCACGGCCGGTCTGTCGGTCGCCGTCCTGTGGGCGGTGCAGCGGGTCGCCGGCCACGCGCTGCGCGGCTGGCGCGGCCTGGCCCTCGCGCTGCCCGCCGGCGTCTACCTGGCCGTCGCCGAGGTGCCGCAGCTCCAGGCCCGCGGCTTCGTGAGCGAGATCTTCGCACTCGGGCTGTTCGCCCTGCTGACCGCCCTGGCGATCAGGCCGCTCAACCGCTTCCACGAGCAGATCACCGTGCTCGGCGCCCTGACCGTCGGCATCTCCTTCAGCCACTACCTGCTGCTGCCGGCCGTCGGAGCCGTGGTGCTCGCCTGGGCCGTCATGCACCGGCGGGACTGCCTCCGACACTGGCGGACCGTGCTGGCCACCGCCGCGGTGACCGGCGCCCTCGCGCTGTTCCCGCCGTACACCAACGCCGGGTCGGCCGGTTCGGCGGACGTCCTGACCCTTCCCGGCGCCATCAGCCCGGCCGGACGCCACCTGCTCTTCCCCCTCGTGGTGGCCGCGTTCCTGGGCCTGCTGACCCGCAGCGCGCGCGCCAACCGCGCGCGCAGGGTCGCGCTGGCCTCGCTCGCCGCGGTCTCGCTGCTCTGCTTCGGCGTGATGGAGTACCAGCTCCTCACGACGGGCACCACCTCGTACTTCTACGAGAAGATGATCCACCAGCTGATGGTCGTCGGGGTGATCTGCTTCGCCGCCGCCCTGCTGCCCGCGTTCGGCCGCCGCGCGCTCGCCGGGCCGAGCACCGCACCGGACCCCGGCGCCCGCCGGACCGTCTGGTCCCGGTTCCGCTCGGGCGTGCCCGTGGTCGCCGTCGCGGGCTGCCTGGCCTTCACCGTCCTCAGCAACTCCCAGCCGGACCTCGGACCGGCCGGCTGGAAGGGCAGCGTCGGGCGGGCCCAGCTGCGCGGCGA
Organism: Kitasatospora sp. NPDC101235; assembly: GCF_044767505.1. Lineage (NCBI taxonomy): Bacteria > Bacillati > Actinomycetota > Actinomycetes > Kitasatosporales > Streptomycetaceae > Kitasatospora > Kitasatospora sp. NPDC101235. The sequence goes on along the minus strand of NZ_JBIWNZ010000001.1, from coordinate 211,257 downwards.
CGGCGCGCAGTTCGCACTGGCCCAGCGGGTCGCCGCCATCCACTCCGACCACCAGCAGGACGGCCGGCTGCAGGTCTCCCTCGTCGGCGCCCGCCTCTACGGCGAGACCACCCCGGACTGGGCCGGGATCGAGGACAACCTCTGGCTGAGCGTGCTCAACCGCAATCAGGGCAGCACCGCGAACCTGTGGGCATGGGCGATCACCCGCCGCAACGCCCAGGACATCGTGGACCTCGCCGCCTCCAAGCCGTCGACCCCGCTGCGGTTCTACCTCGACGAAGGCTCGCCGCTGGTGACCGACCTGAAGGCGATGGCCGCCAAGGGCCAGCTCCCGGACCTGGCCGTCTCCGTGCTGCACCACCAGGGCGGAGACCTGACCGTCGAGCCGGTCAAGCTCCGCTGAGCCGCACCCAGGACTGTGGGGCCGTCACCGGTGAACGGTGACGGCCCCACAGTCTTCGCGGCGTGGCAAACTCCGGCGGGCGAGATCCTGTCCTACAGTTCCACTCGACGGAAACCCGGCGTTCGGGCTGGCCAGAGGCCTCCTCGAAGGGGCAGACAGCCGCCGGGGCAAGAAGAAGTGGGGCGGGTGGGACTCGAACCCACGACCAAGGGATTATGAGTCCCCTGCTCTAACCGGCTGAGCTACCGCCCCGGTTCGCCGCGCGCGCCGGTCGTCGGCACGGCAGCAGCAGACGGCCCAACGAGGCCGTCCCGGGCAGCATAGCCGGTCGATCACCCGTGGTGCGCGCCGGGGGGCAGACCTGAGTGCGCGACGGTGCGCGCCTCCCGGGCGGCGCAGCCCGGGTGGCGGCGGGGCACCCGTTCGGGGCAGCCTGGGCGGATGACGAAACGTGGGACGGGGACGGCGGCCGCGGCGCTCGCAGTCGTGCTGGCCGCGGCGGGCTGCACCACCGCGGCGGGGCCGGGCGGGGGCGCCCCGACCGTCACCTCGGCACCGCCCACCGGCGTTTCCGCCGACAGCCACGGCTGGAACCGGCAGCGGCTCAAGGGCGCGGCCGGCCGGCACACCGGAGTCACCCGCACCGCCAAGCCCACCGTGCTCAACGGCCTGGTCGGCGCGGTGTTCACCCGCAACGCCGACGGCGACCACTTCTGCACCGCCAGTGTGGTCGACAGCGCCGGGCTCAACCTCATCGTCACGGCCGCCCACTGCGTCTGGGACCCGAAGCTCGGCCGCCGCAGCGACCTGGTGTTCGTCCCCGGCTACCGCAACGGCGACACCCCCAGCGGCGTCTGGCCGCTGCTGACCGTCACCGTGGACGACGGCTGGAGCGACCACGCCGACCCGGACATGGACGTCGCCTTCGCGGTCGTCCAGGCGCAGAACGGACGGCAGGTCCAGCAGGTGCTCGGCGCCAACCGGCTGGGCGTCAACCGCGGCTACCGGCTCCCGGTGAAGGTCACCGGTTACCCGAGCAGCAGCGAGGTCCCGATCACCTGCGCCAACACCACCACCCAGCAGAGCCCCACCCAGGTGCGGATCGACTGCCCCGACTACACCGGCGGCACCAGCGGCAGCCCCTGGGTCACCGACTTCGACCCGGCCACCAGGACCGGCACCGTGGTCGGCGTGATCGGCGGCTACCAGGAGGGCGGGAGCACCCCCGGCACCTCGTACAGCAGCTACTTCGGCGACCGCGTCCAGGCGCTGTACGACCGCGCCACCGGCTGACCGGGCAGCGGGCGGGCACTGGCAGTGGCGCCGCCGGGCACCGGACTGGTAGATCTTCCTCACGAACGGCGGAACGCACGGCCCCGGTGCCCGCCCCGAGGAACGAGACGGAGCCCCGATGGCCTCCCGCCCGGCACTGCCCGCGCGCACGGCACGAACGGCCGCGCTGGCCGCCCTGCTGCTGGCCGCCGGCACCGCCTGCGGCGGGCAGGACGGGGCGCCCACGGCCGAGGTCGCGCAGCAGAACCCCGCCCGGGACCGGATCGGCACCCTCTCCGTCCGCAGCGCGGACGGCCCGCGGGCCTGCACCGCGAGCGTGGTGCACAGCCCCCGGCGCAACCTGCTGGTCACCGCGGCGCACTGCGTGCAGAACCACCGGATCGGCCTGCTGGACGGCCTGGTGTTCACTCCCGGCTACCGCAACGGGTCCACCCCGTACGGGACCTGGCCGGTGCAGGTGATCACCGTGGACCCGCGTTGGGCGGCCGACGACGATCCCGAGTACGACGTGGCGTTCGTCACAGTGGGGCCGGTCGACGGACAGCAGGTCGAGGACGCGGTCGGCGGCAACCCGATCGGCACCGGCCAGGGCTTCGGGCTGTCCGTCTCGGTCACCGGCTACCCGAACGGGAGCGACGAGCCGATCACCTGCGCGGCCCGGACCGGCTCGCAGAGCGCCACCCAGGAGCGCTTCGACTGCGACGGCTACACCGACGGCACCAGCGGCAGCCCGTGGGTCACCGCGAGCGGCGCGGTGGTCGGCGTGATCGGCGGCTACCAGGAGGGCGGGGACTCCCCCGGCACGTCGTACAGCATCACCTTCGACGAGCGGGTTTCCGAGCTCTACCGGAGGGCGACCACCTGAACCGGAAGCCGGCCCGGGGCGCTGCCGGGCCGCGGGCGGTGTCGCGTACGTCACGCCGCGAAGCCGGACGGCGACAACACGAAGGCCCCCCGGTCGACCGAGGGGCCTTCGCTCTGAGCAGTCACCGGGCGGACCCGGTGCAGCTCCCGCAATTGGACTCGAACCAATAACCTGCCGATTAACAGTCGGCTGCTCTGCCAATTGAGCTATGCGGGATCGCGGTACTCAACTTCCGTACCACGGACGGGAGCAGAGCCCCGAAGGGCCTTCTCCCGAGCTCCCCCAATTGGACTCGAACCAATAACCTGCCGATTAACAGTCGGCTGCTCTGCCAATTGAGCTATGGGGGATCGGCTCCCGCCTCGGCCCCGGTTTCCCGGGCTCCTCGGCGCTCGCTGCGGGACATACATTAGCGCACTCGGGGGGGTGGTCCGCCAATCGCTTTCCCGGGTTGCCGCCGGGCTGCCGCCCGGCGTGCCCCGTGCACGCCCGGCGCGCGCCCGGCGACGGGGCCGGGGATGCTGGGGCGCAGACGGTTCGCCGTCCCGACGGACGGGTAGGGCAATGCGGCAGAAGCCGCCAGGAGAGGGTGGATCCGACCATGTGGAAGCTGTCGTTGGCCGCGGGTTTCGCGGCCGGCTACGTCCTGGGCTCGCGGGCCGGGCGCCAGCGCTACGAACAGATCGCCAAGGTCACCCGGCAGATCGCCCGGAACCCCACGGTGCAGGGTGCGACCGACCGGGCCCGGCAACAGGCCGGGGCGGTGGCCGGGAAGGCGGCCGGCGCGGTCGCGGACCGGGTCGGCGACCGGCTGCCCAACGCCGTCACCGACCGGGTGCCGTACTTCAACCGCTCCCGGGCGGAGGACGACGGCTGGGGCACCTTCCGCCCGTGACGGGGCGCCGGGCCGCGTGTCACGTGACGCGCGGCCCGGCGGCCTACCGCCCGTCCGTGACGGGACGGTGACACCGGGGCCAAGCGAACCCCAACCCGCGGTCGCGAACCGGCAACGGACCACCCGGCCCGGACGCGTCCCGGGCCGGGCTGAGGCATGATCTCGGCATGGCCATCGTCGCGGGGATAGACAGCTCGACCAACCGCACCCGGATCGTCGCGTGCGACGCCGACACCGGTGCCGTCCTGCGCTCCGGCAAGGCGCCCCACCCCGTCCCCGAGGACCAGGACCTGTGCCCCGGGGAGGCCGACCCCCAGGTCTGGCTGCACTCGCTCGGCGACGCCGCGACCGGCGGCCTGCTGGAGGGTGTCCGGGCGATCGGGGTCAGCGCCCAGCAGCACGGGATGATCGGCCTGGACGCGGGCGGGGTGCTGGTCCGCCCGGCGATCCTGTGGAACGACCCGCGCTCCAGCGGCGCCGCCGCCAAGCTGCTGGAGGCCTTCGGCGGCGCGGCCGCCTGGACCGCCGCGATCGGCGCCGTGCCCGCCCCCACCTACACCATCGCCAAGCTGCGCTGGCTGGCCGAGTTCGAGCCGGCCAACGCCCGCCGGGTCGCCGAGGTGCTGCTGCCGCACGACTGGCTGGTCTGGCAGCTGCTCGGCCACCCCAAGCGCCGCACCACCGACCGCGGCGACGCCTCCGGCACCGGCTACTGGTCGCCGATCACCGGCGAGTACCGGCAGGACCTGGTGGAGCTGGCACTCGGCCACGAGCTCAGGCTGCCCGACGTCCTGCCCCCGACCGAGCCCGCCGGGCACACCCCCGAGGGCCTGCTGATCTCGGCCGGCACCGGGGACAACATGGCCGCCGCGCTGGGCCTGGGACTCGGCCCGGGCGACGCGGTGGTCTCGCTCGGCAGCGCCGGGACGATCTTCGCGGTGCACGAGGAGGCCGTGGTGGACGCCTCCGGCCTGGTCTCCTCCTTCGCCGACGCGAGCGGCCGGCACCTGCCGATGGTCGCCACCCTCAACGCCGCGCAGGTGCTGCGCTCCACCGCCGCCCTGCTCGGCCGGGACCTGGAGGGCCTGAGCGACCTCGCCCTGCACTCCTCCCCCGGCGCCTACGGCCTGGTGCTGCTGCCGTACCTGGACGGCGAGCGCACTCCCGCGCTGCCGCACGCGGCCGGCACCCTGACGGGCCTGCGGGCCGAGGCGATGACCCCTCAGCACCTGGCCCGCGCCGCCGTCGAGGGCATGCTCTGCAACATCGCCGACGCCCTCGACGTGCTGCGCGCCCGGGGCGTCGCGGTGAAGCGGGTGTTCCTGCTCGGCACGGCGGGACGACTGCCCGCCGTCCGGCACATCGCCCCGATGTTGTTCGGCGTCCCGGTCGTGGTGCCGCCGCCGGGCGCGCACGCCGCCCGCGGGGCCGCCCGGCAGGCCGCCTGGGCGCTGGCGGGCACCCCGGAGCCGCCGGAGTGGGAGCTGCCGGACGCCGAGACCGTCGAGCCCGACGGGGAGCAGGACCTGGCGATCGGCTCGGCGGTGCGTCAGCAGTACCGGGCCGCCCGCGACCAGATCCACCCGGAGGTGGCGTCGGCCCCGTCGACCTGAAACCGACGGTGAAGATGCGTCACCCGGCGCCCGGTGGCAGCGTGGGTCGGGACATAGCCACCGAGGTGAAGGGCAGCAGCATCCCATGGCCTTGCACAAGGGCGCCGGCAACGGCCGCCGACTGAGCGTCAGCCCGTTCGTGGGCGCCGCCGACCCGCTGGGCTCGATGGAGCTCGCCCCGCCGGTGCACCGGCTCGGCAAGGGCCCGGTCGCGGCCGACACCGCGTACCAGCTGATCCACGACGAGCTGATGCTGGACGGCAACGCCAAGCTCAACCTGGCGACCTTCGTCACCACCTCGATGGAGGTGCAGGCCACCCGGCTGATGACCGAGTGCCTGGACAAGAACATGATCGACAAGGACGAGTACCCGCAGACCGCCGAGCTGGAGCGGCGCTGCGTGGCCATCCTCGCCGACCTCTGGAACGCCCCCGACCCGGACTCCGCGGTCGGCTGCTCCACCACCGGCTCCAGCGAGGCCTGCATGCTGGCCGGCATGGCGCTCAAGCGCCGCTGGATGCGCCGCAACGCCGAGCGCTACGCCGCCGGGGCCCGGCCCAACCTGGTGATGGGCGTCAACGTCCAGGTGTGCTGGGAGAAGTTCTGCACCTTCTGGGAGATCGAGGCCCGCACCGCGCCCATGGAGGGCGATCGCTTCCACCTCGGCGCCGAACAGGCGGTCGCGCTGTGCGACGAGAACACCATCGGCGTGGTCGGCGTCCTCGGCTCGACCTTCGACGGGTCGTACGAGCCGATCGCGGAGATCTGCGCGGCCCTGGACGAGCTCCAGGAGCGCACCGGCCTGGACATCCCGGTGCACGTGGACGGCGCCTCCGGTGGCATGGTGGCGCCTTTCCTCGACCCCGAACTGGTCTGGGACTTCCGACTGCCCCGGGTGGCCTCGATCAACACCTCCGGGCACAAGTACGGGCTGGTCTACCCGGGCGTCGGCTGGGCGCTGTGGCGGGACAAGGAGTCGCTGCCGGAGGAACTGGTCTTCCGGGTCAACTACCTGGGCGGCGAGATGCCGACCTTCGCCCTCAACTTCTCCCGGCCCGGCGCCCAGGTCGCGGCGCAGTACTACGTCTTCCTGCGGCTCGGCCGGGACGGCTTCCGGGCGGTCCAGGGCGCTTGCCGGGACGTCGCGACCTACCTGGCCGGGGAGATCGGGAAGCTGGGCTGCTTCCGGCTGCTGACCCACGGCGACCAGGTCCCGGTGTTCGCCTTCACCACCACCGAGGACACGCCCTTCGACGTGTTCGACGTCTCGCGGCGGCTGCGCGAGCGCGGCTGGCAGGTGCCCGCGTACACCTTCCCGGCCGACCGGGAGGACCTGTCGGTGCTCCGCGTGGTCTGCCGCAACGGCTTCTCCCGGGACCTCGCCGACCTGCTGCTGGCCGACCTCGGTCGGCTGCTGCCGGAGCTGCGGCGCCAGCCCGTCCCGCTCCAGGATCTCGGGGTGCCGGCCCGGTCGGGCTTCCACCACTGACCGTTCGCACACCCGGGAACGTCACGGCGGGGAGGGCGCAGCGAAGCGCCCTCCCCGCCGGAGCGTCCCGGGCGGGCCGGGGCAGCCTCCCCCCGCGAGGCTGCCCCGGTCCGGTGGGGGAACCGGGAGCGGGTGCGGACCGACGACGGGTGGTCGATCGGTGCCCGAACGGTTCCCCGGCAGGTGCACCGCACCGGCCAGAGAACTCTGCACGATGACCACGTGAATGTTCGAGCGGTTCCGGGGGTTGTGAGACACTTCCGTCCGTCTCAGCGCCGTGACCTGGGGTTTGGGACGCCGAACCGATCAGGTTGGAGAAGCGCAGACGCCGAACGGCCCGGGCCGGGACCCTGCCGCTCACCCGTTCCCCGCCCCCGTTTCTCGAGTTTGGAGCGCCGCATTGGGTTCCGCCTGGAAGCAGCTGCCCGAGGAGTTGCCCGAGCCCGCCAGGCGCCTGGCGGAGGAGCTCCGGGACATCAAGGACACCGCAGGACTGTCGCTGTCCGAGCTGGCCGCCCGGACGCACTACAGCCGGGCCTCCTGGGAGCGCTGGCTCAACGGCAAACGGGTCGTCACCGAGCAGGCGGTGGAAGCCCTCGTCGGGGCGGTCGCGTGCGACGGGGCCGCGCTGCGGGCGCTGTGGCGGCACGCGGTGGCGGGGCCGGAGGCCGCGGGCACGGGTACGGGCAAGGCCGTGAAGGGACCGGCCGTCGCCGAGGAGCCCCCGGCCCCCGAGGAAGCGGCCGCCGAGGAGCCTGCCGTCCGGACCGAGACCGTCCAGGAACCGGCCGCCGGCGAGGCGCTGGTGACCGGGCAGGAGCCCGAGCCCGCCCCCGTCGTCTGGTGGCGGCGCCCCGCGGCACTGGTCTCCGCCGCGGCCGTGCTGGCGCTGCTGCTGGTCCTGGCGGGCCTGCGGATCGGCCGGCACGACGGGCAGGCCTCGGCGGCTGCCGAACCCGTCGCCACGGCCGGCGTCTCCGCCAGTGCGAAGCCCGGCCCGGCCTCCCCGGCCTGCCAGGCCGTCGGCTGCGCGCACAAGGACCCGAAGACCACCGGCTGCGGCAAGGACGCCCGGACCCTGCAGACCCAGGTGATCGGCAAGGTGGTCGTCTACCTCCGGTACAGCCAGACCTGCCGGGCCGCCTGGGCGGCCATCACCGAGGGCCAGCCGAAGGACTACGCGACGATCACCGACAGCACCGGCGACAGCGAGACGGCGCTCATCCACTGGGGCTACGACAACTACTCGCCGATGCTGAACGCGGCGGACCCGGCCGTCACGTTCCAGGTCTGCGGCTACCAGTCGGCCGGCCACGACTGCACCGCGGCGGTCTCCGACCTGGCCATGGTGGTGGCCTCCACCCCGGTCCCGATCGGACCCGCCTCGCCCCCGCCGGGCACCGGCGCAGGGGCACCGACGACCCCGGCCCCGGCAACTCCGGCCGCCCCGGCACCGGCCGCCCCGGCACCGACCGACCCCGCGGCTCCCGCCGACCAGCCCACGCCGGCCGGGTCGGCGGGTCCGTCCTAGCCGCCGACCGCTAGTCGAGGTAGCCGCGCAGCTGCTCGGCATAGGCGTGGTCGCGGAGCTTGACCAGGGTCTTCGACTCGATCTGGCGGATCCGCTCCCGCGTCACGCCGAACACCGCGCCGATCTCCTCCAGCGTGCGCGGGCGGCCGTCGTCCAGTCCGTAGCGGAGCTGGACGACCTGGCGCTCCCGCTCCCCCAGGGTGGCCAGGACGGCCTCCAGGTGCTGGCGCAGCAGCAGGAAGGTCGCGGACTCGGCGGGCGAGGCGGCGTCGGCGTCCTCGATCAGGTCCCCGAGCGCGACGTCGTCCTCCTCGCCGACCGGGGTGTGCAGCGAGATCGGCTCCTGGGCCAGCCGGAGCAGCTCCCGCACCCGCTCCTCGGTCAGCTCCAGGGCGGCCGCGATCTCGGCCGCCGTCGGTTCCAGGCCGCGCTCCTGGAGCAGGGCGCGCTTCGCCCGGACCACCCGGTTGATCAGCTCGACCACGTGCACCGGCACCCGGATCGTCCGGGCCTGGTCGGCCAGCGCCCGGCTCATCGACTGCCGGATCCACCAGGTCGCGTACGTGGAGAACTTGAAGCCCCGGGTGTAGTCGAACTTCTCCACCGCCCGGATCAGGCCCAGATTGCCCTCCTGGACCAGGTCCAGCAGGGTCAGCCCGCGGCCGACGTAGCGCTTGGCGACGGAGACCACCAACCGCAGGTTCGCCTCGATCAGCCGGCGCTTGGCGATCCGGCCCCGTACCACCAGGGTGTCCAGCTCGCCGGCCAGCGGGTCGGGCGGCGGCGGGTCGCCGTCGAGCCGCTCCTCGGCGAAGATGCCGGCCTCCACCCGGCGGGCCAGCTCGACCTCCTCCTCGGCGGTGAGCAGGCGGATCCGGCCGATCTCGCGCAGGTACTGGCGCAGCAGGTCGGCGGCCGGCCCGGTGTCGTCGGCGGGCCCGCGGCGCTCGTCCGGGTCCTCGGCCCCGGCCTGTGCTTCGGGCCCGGGGCCGGCGTCGGGCTCGGGGTCCGGACTGTCCGGGTGGCCCTCCGGCAGGCCCTGGGCGGGGACCCGGGCACCGCCCGGGGGCGCCGCCCCGGCCCGGCCGTGGTGGGTCTCCTGCTCCCCGGTCTCCTGCTGCCCGGCCGGTCCGGCGGGGTTCGCTCTCGTACTGGTGGTGGTCGCTGCGACGAGGCCTTGCTCCACGGGCATCCCCTCGGGGCGGGCGCGACTCTGGCGGACCCGCGCTGTACGGAGGTGGGACGCCCTCCAGTGTGCGGTACGCCACGCTCCGTGGCCGAGACTCGTGCGCCGACTTTCTGTGCCCGGGTCCTGCCGGCGGGTACCCGGCGGGGCGTTACAGCGCCGCCGCGCCCCGGCTGCGCAGCTGCTGCCCGTACTGCTGGAGCTGCCACAGCTCGGTCTGCACCGCATGCAGCTGCTCGGCCTCGGCCCGGGGGCCGAGCCGCTGGAGGTAGCCGCGGACCTCGGTGATCCGCCGGTCCACCGCGAGCAGGCGCAGCTTGACCAGGAACTCCCCCGCGTAGATCGCGTCCGCCTTGCGGCGCGAGCGCACCGGCTCGACGGTCAGCTCGGTGACCAGCGAGCGCACCTGGTCGTCCGGGGCCGCCTCGCGCACCGCACTGGTGAAGTCGGGCAGGCCCGCCCCGTACGCGGCGCCGCCGGCCTTGGCGATGGCCTGCCGGACGGCGGTGTACGGCGGGGTCGGGAACTCGTCCTCGCCGTAGTGGTCGAAGGCCGGGCTGACCAGGTCCGGGTGCTGGAGCGCCAGCTTGAGCAGCTCCCGTTCGACGAACTGGGCCGGGTCGCGCGGGTTGAGCCGGAAGGCGGGCTGCGCGGGGCGCTGCGGCTGGACCGGCTCGGGGCGGCGCTGGGCGGCCGCGCCGCGCGGGTTCTGCTGGCGCTCGCGGTCCCAGCGGGCCAGCTGCGAGATCCGGCGGACGACGAACTGCTCGTCCAGGATGCCGAGCATGCCGGCCAGGCGGACGGCGTACTCGTGCTGGATCGAGCGGTCCTTGATCTTGGCGACGATCGGGGCCGCCTCCTCCAGCGCCGCCGAACGCCCCTCCGGGGTGTCCACCCGGTGCCGGGCCACCACCGAGTTCAGCGCGAACTCGAACAGCGGGACCGGGTTGTCGATCAGGTGCTTGACGGCCTCGTCGCCCTGGGCCAGGCGCAGCTCGCACGGGTCCATGCCGCCCGGACTGACCGCGATGGAGGTCTTGGCGGCGAACTTCTGGTCGTCCTCAAAGGCGCGCAGGGCGGCCTTCTGGCCGGCCGCGTCGCCGTCGAAGGTGAAGACGGTCTCGCCCCGGTACTGCGAGGTGTCCATCAGCAGCCGACGGATGATCTTGATGTGGTCCTCGGCGAAGGCGGTGCCGCAGGTGGCCACCGCCGAGGTGACCCCGGCCAGATGGCAGGCCATCACGTCGGTGTAGCCCTCGACCACCACCGCGCGGCCCGACTTGGCGATCTCCTTCTTCGCCAGGTCGATGCCGTACAGCACGTGGGACTTCTTGTAGATCGGCGTCTCGGGGGTGTTGAGGTACTTCGGGCCGTTGTCGTCCTCGCGCAGACGGCGGGCGCCGAAGCCGATCACCTCGCCGGCGATGTCCCGGATCGGCCAGACCAGCCGGCCCCGGAAGCGGTCGATCAGGCCACCGCGCTGGCCCTGCGAGGCGAGACCGCCCTGGAGGATCTCCTTGTCGGTGAAGCCCTTGCCGCGCAGGTAGCGGACCAGGTGCTCCCACCCGGCCGGGGCGTAGCCGACGCCGAAGGCCTTGGCGGCCTCCTCGTCGAAACCGCGCTCGGCCAGGAAGCGGCGGCCGATCTCCGCCTCCGGCGAGGCCAGCTGCTCCTGGTAGTAGGCGGCGGCCACCTTGTGCGCCTCGACCAGCCGGGTGCGCTCGCCCTGCTGGTGGCGGGGGCTGTAGCCGCCCTCCTCGTAGCGCAGGGTGATGCCGGCCTGGGCGGCCATCCGCTCGACGGCCTCGGCGAAGGTGAAGTGCTCGATCTTCATCAGGAAGGCGATGGTGTCGCCGTTCTCCTGGCAGCCGAAGCAGTGGAAGACGCCCTTGGCGGGGTTCACGTAGAAGGAGGCGGACTTCTCGTCGTGGAAGGGGCAGACGCCCTTGTACTCGCCGCCGCCACCGTTGGTCAGCTGTACGTAGTCGCCGACCACCGCGTCGATCGGCAGTGCGCTGCGCACCGCCTGTACGTCTTCGTCCCTGATCCGCCCGGCCACCCCGGAAGTCTACTGGGGCGGCCGGGCTTTCCGGCGGCGCAGGGGGACGGCCCCGACGGGCCGAGGGGCGCCGCGTGCGCCGCCGCCTTCCCCTCCCCCGCTCACGCCCAGGCGGCGCCGACGAGCCTGGCGTGCAGGGCCAGGGCCGAGGCGTCCGTCAGGGTGGCGATCTGGTCGATGACCGTGCGCAGGGCGGCGCGGTCGTCCTCGGCCTCGCGGTACATGGCGGCGAACACCGGGTCCAGTCCCTCGGGGGCGCGCTGGGTGAGGACGTACGCCAGCTCGGCGATCACGATCCGCTGGCGGGCCCGCAGCTGGGCCTGCTCCTCGCGCTGCATCACGTAGCGGACGGCGACCGCCTTGAGCACCGCGCACTCCAGCCGGACGTCCCTGGGCACCACCAGCTCGGCGGCGTAGCGGGTGAGCCGGCCGGGGCCGTAGCGGGCGCGGGTGGCCTGCTCGGCGGCCAGGCAGAAGCGGCCGATCAGCTGGCTGGTGAGGTCCTTGAGCCCGGCCCGGGCGCGGGCGGTGCCGTCGTAGGAGCGGGGCCACCACTCCTGGGCGAGCAGCCGGTCCAGGGCGGCGGACAGCTCCTGCGGCCCGGCGTCCGGGGCGTAGCGCTCGGCGACCTTGAAGAGCTCGGTGCGCTCTTCGGGGGCGCGCAGGGCGGCCGGGTCGATGTGGCCGGCCTGGAGGCCGTCCTCGACGTCGTGGGTGGAGTAGGCCACGTCGTCGGACCAGTCCATCACGGTGGCCTCGAAGCACTTGCGCCCGGCCGGGGAGCCGGCTCGCAGCCAGCGGAAGACCGGCAGGTCGTCGGCGTAGACGCCGTACTTGGGCGAGGCCGGGTCGGTGGGGTGGGCGCCCTTGGTCCACGGGTACTTGGTGGCGGCGTCGAGGGCGGCCCGGCTCAGGTTGAGACCGACGCTGCGGCCCGGCCAGGGGGCGAGCCAGGCGGCGGGCTGCTCCTCCTGGGGCGCGAAGCGCTTGGGTTCGAGCCGGGTCAGGATGCGCAGCGACTGCGCGTTGCCCTCGAAGCCGCCGCAGGCCTCGGCTGCCTGGTCGAGGGCCTCCTCACCGGTGTGGCCGAACGGCGGGTGTCCGATGTCGTGGGCCAGGCAGCCGGCCTCCACGAGGTCCGGGTCACAGCCCAGGGCGGCACCCAACTCCCGCCCGACCTGGGCGCATTCGAGGGAGTGGGTGAGCCGGGTGCGCGGGAAGTCACTGCGCATCGGGGCGACGACCTGGGTGGTGCCGGCCAGCCGGCGCAGCGCGGCCGAGTGCAGCACCCGGGCGCGGTCGCGCTGGAAGGCCGTGCGGCCCGGTCGTTTGTCGGGTTCGGGGACCCAGCGGGCCTCGGCGGCGTGGTCGTACGGGATCGGGGCGGCGAGGCGGTGCGTGGTGTCGTCCATATGTCACTCACGGTACGCCGCGCCCCCGACACGCGGGGTGTGCCGCGCGCGAAGGAGCGCGGGCCGGGGCGTGAACGGTGCGCGGCGCGCGGGTGCCCGCCCCGGCGAGTCGGCCACACCCGGACGGCGCAGCCCCGCGCGCCCCTTACGCCCCGTACGTTCCCGGCCCCGGACCCGGGCCCGGCCCCGGACCGCTCGGCCCGGGCGTCCTCAGCCCTTGATCGCCTTCAGGACCACGCCGGACGCCGCCTCCTGCCCCTTGGCGTTGGGGTGGATCGGCGCCAGCCCCCGGGCCGGGAACGGCGGCTCCACCCAGCGCTTGTCCTCCCCCGCGCACATGTCGTGCCCGGCCGAGGGCCCGGCGAGGTCCACGAAGACCGCGCCCGCCGCCTCCGCGCGCTTCTTGAGCATGCCGTTGAGCTGCTGTTCCTTCTCCACCAGGAAGCTCAGGTCGGAGGCGGCCACGGCGTCCCCGAGCACCGGCAGGCAGACCGCCGGGTCGGCCGGGAGCAGCCCCGGGTACCCGATCACGTACACCTTGGCCTTCGGGGAGCGCTTCCTGACGTCCTGGAGCACCTGGCCGAGCCGGTCCCCGGCCGCGTCCACCTTGCGCTGGACCTCGTCGGTGCCGTTGCCGCCGGCGTAGTGGTCACGGCAGGGCGAGTTGCTGATCCGGTCCGCGCTGTCGGCGATCACGCCCTTGAGGATGTCCACCAGGTTGGCCTTGGCGCACTCGGTCACGACCTCCATGAAGCCCGCGTCGTTGCCTCCGATGCCCAGGGTGACCAGCCGGGTGTCCGCGGTCAGCGCGTCCAGCTGGGCCGGGTTGGTGCCGTCGGAGACCTTCTGCGGGCCGGTCAGGTCCGGGGTGCGGGCGCCGCTGCAGCTGACGTCCTTGAACTGCCCGGCGGCGAGCGAGAGCCCCTTCGCCACCAGGGCCGGATAGTTGGCCCCGGAGCGGTAGCAGCCGCCCGGCTCGCCGACCTGCGGGGGGATCTTCATCCCGGCGGTGTACGAGTCTCCGAGCGCGACGTACGGGCCGGTGGGCGGTGGGGCGGGGGTCGGCGACGAGGTCGCACCGGCCTGCGCGCGGGCGGGCGTCGCGCCCGCGACGCCGTTCCCCTGGCCGTCCGAACCGGCGTTGTCGGTGCAGCCGGCCAGCAGCACTGCGGCCAGTCCGACGGTCAGGGCGATGGTCGGGCGTGCGGTCCTCGGCATGGGCTCCCCCCGGGGATACGGGTCATGGTCGGCTCCTCACGGCGGCCCGTCCCCCGGGCGCCGCAGGGCCAACGAACGACCGTGGCCGATGACTCCCGGCCCGGCCCGAATGGCCTCCGGCGGGCCCGAACCGGCCGGAATCCGACCCCCGGCCCGCCCGGTCGGCCGCTTCCGCCCGCCCTGTTCCGGCTACTCCGCGCCGCGCTCGTGCTCGGCCAGGAACTGCTCGAAGCGCCGCCCCAGTTCGTCCGCCGAGGGCAGGTCCACCGGCTCGGCCAGCAGGCTCTCCCGGCCTTCCGCGCCCGCCACGGCGTCGTACTGGCCCTCCATGCCGCGGATCGCCGAACGCAACTCGCCGTCCCCCTGGGCCAGCTGCTCCTCGATGTCGGCGTAGACCTCGGAGACCTGCTCGCGCAGCCGGGTGCCGGGCAGCACCAGCCCGGTGGCGGACTGCACCGCCTCCAGGACCTGCACGGCCGCCGCCGGGTAGGCGGAGCGGGCCACGTAGTGCGGGACGTGCACGGCGAAGCCCAGGACGTCGTGCCCGGCCTCGGCCAGGCGGTACTCCACCAGCGCCTGGGCGCTGCCCGGGACCTGCGCCTGCTCGAACCACTGCGGGTAGCCGGGGGCGAGGTCCAGCCGGTTGCCGTGCGGCGTCAGGCCGACCGGGCGGGTGTGCGGCACGCCCATCGGGATGCCGTGGAAGTCGATCGAGAGCCGGACCTCGAAGCGCTCCACCAGCTCGCGGACGGCGCGCGCGAAGCGCTCCCACTCGACGTCCGGCTCGGGGCCGGTGAGCAGCAGGAACGGCGCGCCGGCGGCGTCGTGGACGAGCTGGAGCAGGATCTCCGGCGGGTCGTAGGACGTCCAGTGGTCGTGGTCGAAGACCATCGCCGGGCGGCGGGCCCGGTAGTCCACCAGACGGTCGTGGTCGAAGCGGGCCACCACCTGCGGCGATCCCGTCTCCAGCAGGTGGGCCACCACCTGGCCGCCGGCCTCGCCGGCGTCCATGAAGCCCTCGAAGTGCTGGAGCAGCACGAGGCCGGCACCGGTGTCGCGCAACTGCTCGTTGGCCGCGGCCACGGCGGCCACGCCCTGCTGATCCAGCTCGTACAGCGCCTGGAAGTCACGCACCGCGCACCCAACCCCGTTCTCTGCTCGTCCCGGTCGACCGGCTCCTCGTCGTGTCCAGCGTGCCGGGCGCCGCCGGAATTCCCGTCCCGGCGCCCGTCCTGCGGACGACCCGTCCGCGGGCCGCCCCGGGGCCCGTCCTGCGGCTCTCCCGGAGGCGCGCCCGACGGCCTCGGCGCACCACTGCGGACCATGATCGCACCCGAAGGAAGAGCCCCTGGTCACGGCCCTGGGAGGGGCCCGTCCGGAGGGCCCGGGAACGGCCCGCGCGGCCATTCGCGTGCCGCGAAGTGACGCACCGCCTTCTGGCGGGTATCGTCCTCTCGCTGCCTCGCATCGTCGCGTCGTCGCCACGTCGTCCGTAACGCCGTCGGCCACGTCCCGGTCCGGTGCTCGGCCAGCCACCCACGACGCATCTTGCCTTCACCTGGCCGCCTGCTTCCCTTCGCGCTCTCGTTCCCTCCTCGGCCATTTCGCGGACGCACACTGTCCCCTCGCTCTTCCCGCCGGACCGGTCCGAGAACCCGTGCCCGTTCCGGCACCCCGCGCCGCCCGTTCCGGGCCGTCGCCCCCACCCCGTTCGACCGGACCTCCGGCGTGCGCGGGTACCCGGCGGACGGACCCGGGGCCCAGGCGTACCCAGTCCCAGCGCACCCCGTGCCGTACCCCGGCCCGGGAGGCACCCTCCGACCGATGAAGGACCGAAGGTTCCGTGCCCGTACCTGTCATCCTCACCGGCCGCACCGTGCGGCTGGAGCCCCTCGCCGCGCACCATGCCGAGGCCATCGCCGAGGCCGGTGCCGAGGACCGTACGACCTACGCCTTCACCCCCGTCCCGCACGGCCTGGAAGCCGCCCGCGACTACGTCGCGCGGGCGCTCGCCGACCAGGCCGCGGGCCGGTCGCTGCCGTTCGCGACGGTGAACCTCGCCGACGGCCGGGTGGTCGGCTCCACCCGGTTCCTGGAACTCGACTACTGGCAGGGCCCGCTGGTGTGGCCGCCCGTGCCCGGGGTCCCGTTCGGCGATCCGGCCACGGCCGTCCCGGACGCGGCCGAGATCGGCAACACCTGGCTCTCGCCGCGCGCCCAGGGCACCGGCATCAACACCGAGGCCAAGCTGCTGATGCTGCGCCACGCCTTCGAGACCTGGGGCGTCCAGCGGATCTCGCTGCGCGCGGACGCCCGCAACCTGCGCTCGCGCACCGCCATCGAGCGGCTCGGCGCGACCTCCGAGGGCGTCCGCCGGGCGCACTCGCGCGGGCTGGACGGGGTGGTGCGCTCCACCGCGTTCTACTCGATCCTCGACGACGAGTGGCCGGCCGTCCGGGACATCATCGAGCTGCGGATCGCCGCCGCCACCTCGCCGAGCGCCCCGGATCCGGCGATCAACCAGGAGTGCCTTAGACAGGGCGGCAGCGGCGCCGGGCAGCTGATGATCACGGCGTGATCGGGAGCCGGGGCTACGGCCGGCCGTAGCCCCGGGCCGCGGTCCGTCAACACCTGCGAGCGCCGACCCCACCGACGGGGGATGTTTCGCATACCTCCGATCCCGGCGGGCAGCACCGGGGCATGACCCGCGCGAATCCCCTCGACCCGGTCGCCCTGCTCGGTGCCGACCAGCAGCACATCGCCACCCGGGCGCAGCTGCGCCGGCTCGGGGTGCCCTCCGGCACCATCGCCCACCGGCTGCGGCCGGGCGGGCCCTGGCAGCAGGTGCTGCCCCGGGTGATCTGCCTCCAGAGCGGACGGCTGACGATCCATCAGAAACTGCGGGCCGCCCTGGCGTACGCCACGCCGAAGGGGCGCGAGCCGCGGGCCGGGGAGGTGCTGCTGACCGGCCTCTCGGTGCTGGCCGAGGCCGGACTGCCGAGTGCCGGGCACCCGTCCGACCAGAACTCGATCGACATTCTGATTCCTGGTCAACGGCGGGTCTGCGACCGGGAGTTCGTCCGGATCCACCGGTCATCGGGGGCGATGCCGGGCGGCTTCGAGCGGGACGACGGGCTGTGGAGCACCACGGTCGCCCGGGCACTGGCGGACCTCGCGCCGAAGGAAACGGGGCAGCGCCGGTTCCGGGCGCTGTGCGCGGAGGCCGTTCAGCGGCGGCACTGCGAACTCGGCGAACTGCTCGACCAGTTGCTGTCCCGCCCGGGTGCGCTCGGGCTTCCCCAGGTGGCCAGGGTGGTGGAGGACCTGACGGTCGGGGTGCGCTCGGTGGTGGAGGGCGAGGCCCGCGAACTGCTGGCGCACGCGGGGCTGCCGGAGCCGCTGTGGAACCCGGTGCTCTTCCTGGACGGCCGCTTCCTCGCCGTCCCGGACGCCTACTGGCCGCACGCCTGCGTGGCCCTGGAGATCGACTCCCGCGCCTGGCACCTGCGCCCGGCCGAGCACGAACGGGGCCTGGCCCGCGCCAACCGCCTCACCGCCGCCGGCCTCCCGGTGGTCCGCACCACCCCGGCCCAGCTCCGCCGCGACCCGGCCCCGGTGCTCCACGAGCTGACCGCCCTGGTCACCACCGGCCCGCACGCGCCGCACCCCCGGATCACCTGGCGGCGGGCGCGGTGAGGGGCACGGCACGCCGGGCCCGGTGCGGCCCCCGGTGCGGCTCCGCTCAGCAGCGGGAGTCGATCTCCTGGAAGGTGGCGTAGTGGTCGGCGGACCAGTACTGCTCGCCGGAGTCGCCGGTCACGACGCGGCGGGTGCCGCGGTCGTTGGAGCCCGGAGTGACCACGGTGTACTCGTGGTAGTAGCCGTCGGTCTTCTTCGGCAGGCGGCTCTCCCGGTTCTCGAAGACGATGCCGTCGCGGTTGTACGGGTAGGGCCCGCCCTTGGCGATCAGGGTGAGGGTGTCCACGGCCTGGCTGGGCAGCTTGGTGCGACAGACGTCGGCCAGGGCCGGATCGGTCGGGACCCAGGTGCCGGCCGCGGCGGGGTTGGTGGCGGCGCCCCCGGCGGGCGGGGTCGGCTTGGGGGCCGCGGGCTTCGGGGCCGTGGACCCGGACGCCGAAGGGCCTGCGGTGGCGGCCGTGGCCGGGCTCGCGGCGGCCTTGGGGTGGCTGCTCCCCCGGCCGGCGAGGAGGTACCCGACCCCGGCCAGGACCGCCAGGATCAGCACGGCCACGACGACGATCGGGTTTCTGCGGTTGGTCATGCGCTCCAGCTTGGCAGGAGGCCGGGCCGCGCCGGGTCAGCTACACACGTGGCCGCCGCCACACCGCCGCGGGCCGCCCGCCGCACCGCCGCCGGCGGGGCCGCGTCCGGTCCGTGCCCGTCCGCGCGCAGACGTACGGCCGGGCGGGAACGGACGCCGTTGTCCGTTCCCGCCCGGCCGTGTCACGTACGCCGGTTCTCCTGCGCCGAGCTCCGGTGTACGCCCTCCCGACGGGAGGGTTGAGCGGTCAGTCGAGTCCGCGCGAGGTGGGGATGCCTACCCTCCTCAGCGCGAGTCGCTGCCCGCCGACTCGATGGCGGCGCGGCCGGCCTCCAGGCGCGCCACCGGGATCCGGAAGGGGGAGCAGGAGACGTAGTCCAGCCCCACCTCGTGGAAGAAGTGGACCGAGTCCGGGTCGCCGCCGTGCTCGCCGCAGACGCCGAGCTTGAGGTCGGGGCGGGTGGCCCGGCCGGCCTCGACGGCGTGCTTGACCAGCGAGCCGACGCCGTCTCGGTCGATGGTCTCGAACGGGGAGACCCCGAAGATGCCCTTCTCCAGGTAGGCGGTGAAGAACGAGGCCTCCACGTCGTCCCGGGAGAAGCCCCAGACGGTCTGGGTCAGGTCGTTGGTGCCGAAGGAGAAGAACTCGGCGGCCTCGGCGATCTGCCCGGCGGTCACCGCGGCGCGCGGCAGCTCGATCATGGTGCCGAGCTTGATCTCCAGCGTCACGCCGGTGGACTTGGCGACCTCGGCGAGCACCCGCTCGCACTCGTCGCGGACCAGCTCCAGCTCCTGGACGGTGCCGACCAGCGGGATCATCACCTCGGGACGCGGGTCCCCGCCGGCCAGCTTGCGCTCGGCGGCGGCCTCGGCGATGGCCCGGACCTGCATGCCGAACAGGCCGGGGATGACCAGGCCGAGGCGGACGCCGCGCAGGCCGAGCATCGGGTTCTGCTCGTGCAGCTTGTGCACCGCCTGGAGCAGGCGCAGGTCGTTCTCGTTCGGGTCCTTGCGGGCCTCGGCGAGGGCGACGCGCACCGACAGCTCGGTGATGTCCGGCAGGAACTCGTGCAGCGGCGGGTCGAGCAGACGGACCGTGACCGGCAGGCCGTCCATCGCCTGGAAGAGCTCCAGGAAGTCGCCCTTCTGGAGCGGCAGCAGGGTGGAGAGGGCGAGCTCGCGGTCCTTGTCGTTGTCCGCCAGGATCAGGTGCTCGACCTCCTTGCGGCGCTCCTCGCCGAGGAACATGTGCTCGGTGCGGCACAGGCCGATGCCCTGGGCGCCGTAGCGGCGGGCGCGCGAGCCGTCCTCGGCGTTGTCGGCGTTGGCGCGCACGGCCAGCCGGCGGCGGCCGTCGGCGTGCGACATCAGCCGGTGCACGGCCTGGACCAGTCCGCCCTGGACGTCGGCGCCGGCGTGCAGGGTGCCCTCGAAGTACTCGACCACGGGGGACGGCAGGACGGGTACCTCGCCGAGGTAGACCTTGCCGGTGGCGCCGTCGATCGAGACGACGTCGCCCTCCTGGATCACCCGGCCGTCGGCGGTGGTGAAGCGGCGGGCCTTGGTGTCGACCTCCAGCTCCTCGGCGCCGCAGACACAGGTCTTGCCCATGCCGCGGGCGACCACGGCCGCGTGCGAGGTCTTGCCGCCGCGCGAGGTCAGGATGCCCTCGGCGGCGATCATGCCGTCCAGGTCGTCCGGGTTGGTCTCGCGGCGGACCAGGATGACCTTCTCGCCGGAGCGGGACCACTTGACGGCGGTGTACGAGTCGAAGACGACCTTGCCGATCGCGGCGCCCGGCGAGGCGGCCAGGCCCCAGGCGATCTGCTGCGACTCGGCGTTCGGGGCGAAGCGGGGGAACATCAGCTGCGAGAGCTGGCCGCCGGTGACCCGCATCAGGGCCTCGTCCAGGTCGATCAGACCCTGGTCGACCAGCTGGACGGCGATCCGGAAGGCGGCCGCGGCGGTGCGCTTGCCGACGCGGGTCTGGAGCATCCAGAGCTTGCCGCGCTCGATGGTGAACTCGATGTCGCAGAGGTCGCGGTAGTGGTTCTCGAGCTTCTGCATGATCGCCATCAGCTCGTCGTACGACTTCTTGTCGAGCTTCTCCAGCTCGGACAGCTGCAGGGTGTTGCGGATGCCGGCGACGACGTCCTCGCCCTGGGCGTTGGACAGGTAGTCGCCGTAGACGCCCTGGGCGCCGGTGGAGGGGTCGCGGGTGAAGGCGACGCCGGTGCCGGAGTCCTCGCCGAGGTTGCCGAAGACCATGGTGCAGACGTTGACCGCGGTGCCCAGGTCGTTCGGGATGCGCTCCTGGCGGCGGTACAGCCGGGCGCGGTCGCCGTTCCAGGAGTGGAAGACGGCGTGGATGGCGAGGTCCATCTGCTCGCGCGGCTCCTGCGGGAAGGCCCGGCCGGTCTCGCGCTCGACGATGCCCTTGAACACCTCGACCAGTTCCCGGAGGTCGGAAGCGTCCAGGTCCAGGTCGTTGGTGGTGCCCTTGGCGTGCTTGGCCTCGTCCAGGGCCTCCTCGAACAGCTCGCCGTCGACGCCCAGCACGGTCTTGCCGAACATCTGGACCAGGCGGCGGTAGGAGTCCCAGGCGAAGCGCTCGTTGCCCGACTGGGCGGCGAGGCCGGTCACCGAGGCGTCGGAGAGGCCGATGTTGAGGACCGTGTCCATCATGCCGGGCATGGAGAACTTCGCGCCGGAGCGCACCGAGACCAGGAGGGGGTTGTCGGCCTGGCCGAGCTTCTTGCCCATCTCCTGTTCGAGGGCGTCCAGGTGTGCGCTGATCTCCTCGTGGAGGGAGGTGGGCTCACTGCCGGTCTCCAGGAAGACCTTGCAGGCCTCGGTGGTGATGGTGAACCCCGGAGGGACGGGGAGGCCCAGGTTGGTCATCTCGGCCAGGTTCGCGCCCTTGCCGCCAAGAAGGTCCTTGAGGTCCTTGTTTCCTTCGGTGAAGGAGTAAACAAACTTCTGCTGGGACGGCACGGGTCGGTCTCCTCGTACGCGGTTGCCCTGACGCCGGAGAACATACCCATTTCGAAGGCACTTCTCTGCCCTGAATAGGCCACCCGAGGTCGGTACTTAGAGGTAACCCGCTAGATCGAATGCGCATAAAGGCGTTCACCTCTGTTGGTGAAATCGTCCGCCTGACGCGAGCAAGCGTTCAACTCTTGAATGAATGCAAACCCGGAGATCGTACGATCCGGACGCACGGTAGCGGCCGAGGGTCCATGGCGTTGCCCCGGCTTGATTTCCTGCACCCGGATCGCCCGATCACCGGCCGACCGACTTCGGGAAGCGATTCACAGCCGACCTGTCCATTTCGTCCACCGACAGACCGTCAGCCCCCACCGTATGTGGCAAGCGTCACCAGCGCATCTCACGGGTCGAACGCAGGCCGCCTCCGCCGTTCGTCGCGCTGTGTCCGGAAGCGCGCCCTCTCCGTGACGGCATGGCGCCGAAAAGGAGCCCTCTTGTCCAGGATGGACAAGAGGGCTGGGACCTAGTGGCAGTCGACCCCGAAGGGCTGTTTTTGCCAGTCCGTACAGATCATCCGCCAGAGGTGTCCGATTCGGCGTCGGCTCCCGGCCGGGCGCAGTCGTACGGATCGTCCAACCAGCCCTCCGGCAGGACCACCCGGTTGTTGCCGCTGGTCCGGCCGCGCGGGCCGTCCGCACCGGCCGGCCAGCCCTGGGACTGCTCCACCTGGGAGAGGCTTTCGGCCAGTTCGGCCAACGAGGAGGAGCCGGCGAGCTTCACCCGCAGCTCGGAGCCGACCGAGAAGCCCTTGGTGTACCAGGCGACGTGCTTACGGAAGTCGATCACGCCGCGCGCCTCGTCGCCGAGCCACTCGCCGAGCAGCTGCGCGTGCCGCACCATCGCCGCGGCCACGTAGCCGAAGTCGGGGCGGGCGTAGTCCACGTCGCCCTCGAAGATCGCGACCAGGTCCTTGAACAGCCACGGCCGGCCCAGGCAGCCGCGACCCACCACCACGCCGTCGCAGCCGGTCTCGCGCATCATCCGCACCGCGTCGTCGGCCGACCAGATGTCCCCGTTGCCCAGCACCGGGATGTGCGCCGGGACGGACTCGCGCAGCCGGGCGATCGCCGACCAGTCGGCCGTCCCGCCGTAGTGCTGGGCGGCGGTGCGCCCGTGCAGGGCGATCGCGGCCACGCCCTCCTCGGCGCCGATCCGGCCGGCGTCCAGGTAGGTGAGGTGGTCGTCGTCGATGCCCTTGCGCATCTTCATGGTCACCGGCAGGTCGCCGGCGTTGGCGACGGCCTCGCGCAGGATCTCGCGCAGCAGGTTGCGCTTGTACGGCAGCGCCGAGCCGCCGCCCTTGCGGGTGACCTTGGGCACGGGACAGCCGAAGTTGAGGTCGATGTGGTCCGCCAGGCCCTCCTCGGAGATCATCCGGGCGGCCTTGCCGACGGTCACCGGGTCCACCCCGTACAGCTGGATCGAGCGCGGCTTCTCGCTCGGGTCGAACTTGATCAGCTGCATGGTCTTGGCGTTGCGCTCGACCAGTGCCCGGGTGGTGATCATCTCCGAGACGTACAGGCCGCGGCCACCGCTCTGCTCCCGGCACAGGGTGCGGAACGGCGCGTTGGTGATGCCGGCCATCGGCGCCAGCACGACGGGCGGCCACACCTGGATCGGGCCGATGTCGAGCGGCGCGAACTCGGTGTCGGACGCGGTGGGTGCGGACGTGACTGTCATGCGCGGCTGACCTCGGGTGATGGGGACGGGACTCTCCATTGTCCCCCACCCGGGTGAGCGGCCTCCGCCCGCGCCGAGGCGCCCCCGCTACGGAGCCGACGACGGAAGCGACGGCTCCGGCGGCTCCGGCGGCTCCGAGCGCGAGGACGACGGGATGACCGAGATCGACCCCGACGTGACCGCGGTGTGCACCCGGTTCGGGCTGGCGGGGTCCGACAACAGCGGGTCGACCCGGCCGTGTCCGCTGCCGACCTCGCTGGAGAAGGAGTACCGGCTGTCCTTCGGCAGGGTCATCTCCACCGAGCCGGAGGTGGCCGTGGCGTCCACCTCGCGCGGGGCCTTGGCGAAGTCCAGCACCACCGTGCCCGAGCCCATCCGTGCCGTCACCCGCCGAGAGCTCAGGTTGCCGCCCTGCACCTGCCCGGAGGAGGTGGAGTGCACGGTCACGTCCCCGGAGGTGTCGGACAGCAGCAGCTGGCCGGAGGTCAGCTCCAGCCCGACGTCCCCGCTCAGACCCTCCACCTCGACGGAGCCGGAGCCCACCGACCCGGTCACCTCGGTCGCGGCCGGTACCTCCAGCTCGATCTCGGCGCCGCAGCCGAAGTCCGCGAACGGCAGGACCCGCCGGCAGCGCATCCCGACGGTGAGCACCCCGTCGACGACGACGGCGGACACCACCGGCTTGCGCACCAGCCAGTCCAGGCGCTGCTGGACCACCACGCGGCCCTCCCGCCCGGCCCGCACCTTGACCGAGGCGTTGCCGGTCTCCAGCCGGACCCGGTGGATCGCCACGTCGTACGGCCGGGCGGCGATGGTGTGCTGCTCCACCGCCATCGACCAGGTCTGCAGTCCGGCACCGATCATGACCAGGACGATCACGACCGTCCCGGTGACCCGCCAGCCCTTCACCCCCCGCACCGCTACCCGACCTCCAGGAAGCGCAGCACCGCCATCACCCGGCGGTGGCTGTCCTCGGCCTGCGGCAGGTCGAGCTTGGTGAAGATCGAGTTGATGTGCTTGGCCACCGCGCTGTCGCTGACCACCAGGGAGCCGGCGATCGCGGCGTTGGAACGGCCCTCCGCCATCAGGGCGAGCACGTCGCGCTCGCGCGGGGTCAGCTTCTCCAGCGGGTCCCGGTGGCGGCGCACCAGCAGCTGGGCGACCACCTCCGGGTCCAGCGCCGTGCCGCCCTCGGCGACCCGCTGGAGCGCGTCCACGAAGTCGTCGACGTTGGCCACCCGCTGCTTGAGCAGGTAGCCGACGCCGCTGGTGTTGGTCGCCAACAGGTCCGCGGCGTAACGCTCCTCCACGAACTGGGAGAGCAGCAGGACGGCGGTGTCCGGCCACTGCCGGCGGATCACCATCGCCGCCTTCACCCCCTCGTCGTGGTACCCCGGGGGCATCCGGACATCGGCCACCACCACCTTCGGACGGTGCTCCTCGACGGCGGCCAGCAGTTCGGTGGCGTCCCCGACGGCGGCCACGACCTCGAAGCCCACCGCCTCCAGGACCTTGACCAGACCGACCCTCAGCAGGACCGAGTCCTCGGCGATCACAGCACGCACGGCAACTCCACGGTGATGGTGGTGGGGCCCCCGAGGGGGCTGAGAACGGACAGCGTGCCGTCGACCGAGGCGGCGCGCTTGCGCAGGCCGGTGAGCCCGGTCCCGCGCGAGGGGTCCGCGCCGCCCACGCCGTCGTCGCTGATGACCAGGCTCAGCCGCCCCCCGGCCGTCCGCACCGAGAGGTCGACCCGGTTGGCCCTGGCGTGCTTGGCCACGTTGGTGAGCGCCTCGGAGACGGTGAAGTAGGCGACCGCCTCGACGGTCGGGGCGACCTGCTCGGAGAGGTCGACCTCCAGGCGCACCGGCAGCGGGGCCCGGGCGGCGACGCCGGACAGCGCCGCGTCCAGGCCGCGGTCCTCCAGGACGGCCGGGTGCAGGCCGCGGACCAGGTCGCGCAGCTCGTCGATGGCCGCCTGGGCCTCCTCGTGCGCGTCGACGATCACCTGCATCACCTCCGGCGGCACGTCCTTGAGGGTGCGCCGGGCCAGGCCCAGGTTCATCGCGAGGGAGGTGAGCCGCTGCTGGGCGCCGTCGTGCAGGTCGCGCTCGATCCGGCGGCGCTCGGCGTCCACCGCGTCGACCAGCCCGGCCCGGCTCTCGGCGATCTCCTCGACCCGCCGCTCCAGTGCCTCCGCCCGGTCCGGGCCGAGCAGCCGCCGGGCCGCCCACACCTCCAGCCAGGCCAGCTGCGTCCCCGACAAGGGCAGCACCGCCAGCAGCAGCACCCCGCCGACGGTGAGCAGGACGTCCTCCCCGGCCAGGCCCGTACGCAGCTCGGCGCCGACGGGCAGCAGCCAGACCCAGCCGTACACGGTGGCAAGCACCACGGCGGCCGCCCAGGCGTACAGCACCACCAGCGCGCCCGCCGCCAGCAGCGGACCGGCCACCAGGTGGTAGAGGACCTGACGCCAGGTCATCCCCAGCAGCCAGACCCGGCGCCCCGCCGGCGGCCGCAGCGGCGGCACCTCCACCCCGCGCAGGGCACGCAGCCGGCTGCGCTGGACGGCGGTCAGCGGGCGGACGCAGACCAGGACGGCGGCGAGCACCGGGAAGAGCAGGTCCGATTCGGTGACGGCCAGCCAGACCGGCAGCGCCACGGGTATTCCGGCAGCAATGAAGCGGACGTCCCGCCAGACCTCGGGCGACCACGGTGGGCGCCGGAGGCTCCTGACGAGCGCTCGGCGCAACGTGGTGGAAGGCATGCCGGACAGCGTAGGGCCCGGTGATCACGGACCGCCATGAAGGGGGGTTCCCGGTGGGGGTGTAGCTAGCTACACCCCCGATTCGGTGTGGGGCACCACCGACAGGACGGGGGTCCGGGCGGAAGGCTTGAGGGCATGACGAGCACTGCATCGCACTCCTCCACTCCGCCGCACGGGCGGCCCGGCCCCGGGGGCGCTTCCGGAGCGCCGGCGCCGGAGGGGGCGCTGCCGGAGGGGGCCGGGCCCTGGTCGGTCCGCAGCGTCGAGTCCGGCCGCGGCCGGGCCGCGATGGAGCTGTACCAGCACGGGGAGTTGACCGACGTCGTGGTCGCCGCCCGGCTCACCCCGCACCTGCTGCGCGGGGCCCGGCACTGCCCGTCCGCCGGGCGGAGCCGGCACGTACTGGCCTGGGGCCGGCTGGCCGCCGACGGCACGGCGCCCGCGGTGGTGTTCACGGGGCGGCGGCCGTTCCGCCGGGTGCGGTCGACGGCCGAGGTGGTCACGGTGGCCGGGCGGTTCTGGCTCGCCTGGGCGCAGGGGCCGTTCGACGCGGTGCGGGTCGAACACCCGGCGGGCGGGACGGCCGAGCGGCTGCCGCTGGAGCGGGTGCGGGGCCGGGGTGCGGCATGAGCACCGCCGTCCTCACCGTCCGCCCCGCCTCCTCGTCCGTCCTGCCCGCACGCTTCGCCAAGGTCCCGGTCATGGCCGCGGTCGCGCTGCTGCCGTGGCTGGCGGTCCTCGCCGTCTGCCACGAGACCGCGTGGGTCGTTCTCGACCTCACCGAGTTCGCCGCCCTGCTCTCGCTGGACGCGCTGCTGCGCCGGCGCAGCCCCGCCGCGCTGTGGGCGGGCGCGGCGGTGGCCCTGCTGCTCACCGGGGACGCGCTGGCCGACATCGCCTGCGCCGGGCCGGGCCACGCGGTGCTCGCCGCGCTGGTCATGGCCTCCTGCATCGAACTGCCGCTCGCCGTGGTGTGCCTGCGGCTCGGGCGGGACGCGGCGGTGCGGGGCTGAGTCAGCTCCCCGTGGGCAGTTCGTCCATCAGCCCGCGGGTCTCGTCGTCCAGCGGGGTGTACGTGATCATCCGTGTCCCCAGCTGCGGGCTGAGCCAGAAGTTGGTGTACTCGCAGCGCAACAGCCCGACGCCGGGCACCTGGAAGCGCTTGATGCCGTTGCCCGGCCGCATCACGTCGTGCCGCTGCCAGAGCTCCGCGAAGTCCGGCGAGGCCTTGAGCACCCGGGCCAGCAGGGCCTTCCAGGCCGGCTCCGAGCTGTGGTCGGCCATCGCCGAGCGGAACCGGGCCACGATGCCGAGGCGCTCGGTGCGGTAGTCCACCAGCACCTCGCGGAAGTACGAGGGCGTGAACGCCATCCACATCAGGTTCCGGTCCTCGGGGGCCATGCGGTCGAGGTCGCCGACGAACCCGGTGTACTGGGCGTTGCACGCCAGCACGTCGTAGCGGGAGTTGAGCACCATGGCCGGGTACGGCGCCAGCTGCTCCAGCAGCAGCCGCACGCTCGGGGTCACCGAGGGGCACTCCTTCACCGGCACCGGGTCGTCCGCGCCGGCCAGGGTGAACAGGTGGGCGCGCTCGCTCGGGTCCAGCAGCAGTGCCCGGGCCACCGAGTCCAGCACCTGGGTGGACACCTGGATGTCCCGCCCCTGCTCCAGCCACGTGTACCAGGTCACCCCGACCGCGGCGAGCTGCGCGACCTCCTCCCGGCGCAGCCCCGGCGTCCGGCGGCGGCCGGTCATCGGCAGGCCCACCTGCTCGGGCGCCAGGCGCTCGCGGCGGCTGCGCAGGAACGCGGCCAGCTCGTGCCGGCGGGCTTCGCCGGGGGTGGCCGGGTGCGGGCCGACCGGGGTGGTACGGGCTTGCGCGGCGGGGGTCGTCAGGCTCATGCTCCCCAGCATGCGACAGCCGTCAGCCTGTTGCCAGGTACTTCTTATACCTGGATAACCACACTCTGGTACCAGGGTAAGGAGCGGCGGATCGTATGACCCGTGACCCAACAACTCGCTGTCGCCCCCGCCCCGGGCCGCACCGCCACCACCCCCGGCACCGCGGCCACCCGTACCTCCGCCCCCGGACCCGCCGGCCCTGCCGCCGGCCTCGGCACCGCCGGGCTGGTCACCGTCCTGCTCGGCGCCTTCCTGCCGATGCTCGACTTCTTCATCGTCAACGTCGCCCTGCCCACGATCGACCACGACCTGGCCGCCGGGCCCGCCGTTCTCGAACTGGTCGCCGCCGGCTACGGCATCGCCTTCGCCGTGCTGCTCGTCCTCGGCGGGAGGCTCGGCGACAGCTACGGCCGCCGCCGGCTCTTCGTCGTCGGCGCCGCCGCCTTCGCCCTCACCTCGCTGGCCTGCGGCCTCGCCCCCGGCGCGTGGTCCCTGGTCGCCGCCCGGGCCGCCCAGGGCGCCTCGGCCGCACTGCTGATCCCGCAGGTGCTCGGCACCATCACCGCCGCCACCGAGGGCGCCCGGCGCGGCCGCGCGCTCAGCGTCTACGGCGCGGTCGGCGGGATCTCGGTGGTGATCGGGCAAGTGCTCGGCGGGATGCTGGTCGCCGCCGACCTGTTCGGCACCGGCTGGCGCTCGGTGTTCCTGCTGAACGTGCCGTTCGCGCTGCTCGCCGTGGTGCTCGCGGTCCGCTACGTCCCGGAGAGCAGGGCCACCACGGCCGCCCGGGTCGACGTCCCCGGCACCGTCCTGCTCACCGCCACGCTGCTCTCCCTGCTGATCCCGCTGATGGAGGGCCGCGCCGCCGGCTGGCCGCTCTGGTCCTGGGTGCTGCTGGCGCTGTTCCCCGTCCTCGCCGTCGCCTTCGGTGCCGTCGAGCGCCGCGCCGAGCAGCGCGGGGACACCCCGCTGGTGCCGCCGTCCCTGCTGCGCATCCCGGAGATGCGGCGCGGCCTCGGCATCGCGCTCCCCTACTTCGCGGGCTTCGGCGGCTTCATGTTCGTCATCGCGGTCGCCCTCCAGCAGGGCCTCAGGCTCGGCCCGGTCGCGGCCGGCTGGGCGCTCGTCCCGATGGCGGTCGGCTACTTCTCCGCCTCGCTCGCCGGCCCGCGGCTGATCGGTCGCTGGGGCAGCCGGGTGCTCAGCGCCGGCGCCGTCGTCCAGGCCACCGGTCTCGCCACCCTCGCGCTGACGGTGCTGGCCGACTGGGCACACGTCTCCCCGCTGCGGATGGCGCCGGGCGTCGCCCTCGCCGGTATCGGGCAGGGCCTGATCGGCACCCCGCTGTTCCGGGTCGTCCTCTCCAAGGTGCCCGCCGCCCGGGCCGGCGTCGGCAGCGGCGTCCTCGCCACCGGCCAGCAGTCCAGCCTCGCCCTCGGCGTCGCCACCCTCGGCAGCCTCTACCTCTCCCTCTCCCCCGTCCTCGGCATGGACCGCGCCCTCGCCCTCTGCCTGGGCATCCAGCTCCTCGGTTCCTTCACCATCCTCTACCTGACCACCCGTCTCCCCCGTTCCATCGGCTGACCCCGGGCCTCCGGGCCCCGGCGGCGGCGACCGGGTCACGGTCATCGCAGCGGCCCCGCGACCGGTACGACCGGTCGCGGGGCCGTCGGCGTTCCCGGCACCGGCCCTCAGCGTTCGAGGGCGTCGAGCCACCGGCCGAACAGGGTGCGGACGGCTTCGGCGGCCTCGACCTGGGGGTTGTGGCCGACGCCGTCGAGGACGGTGGCGGCCATCCGGGGGTAGTGGTCGAGCAGGGCGAGCTGGTCGCGCCAGCCGACCAGGGCGTCCTGCCGGGTGGTGACCAGCAGGTGGTGGCCGCGGTGCTGCGGGGCCCGGTGCTCGGGCCAGTGCGGCAGCAGGAAGTCGGCTTCGAGCTCGGCGGCGGCCGCCCGGTCGTGCGCCTGCCAGCCCGGCCGGACGTACCGCTCGAAGAGCTCCCGACTCGCCTCGGTGTGACGGGCCATGACGTACCGGAACAGCTCGCGGTCGGCGGCCGGGAGGCGGGCGATGAGGTCGTCGTCGCGTTCGACCACGGACTCCTCCGGCAGGGCCCGGTCGGCACCCCAGCGCACCACCGGCACCAGCAGTGCCGAGCCGAGCACCTGCTCGCCGAACCGCGCGGTCACCGCCCGGGCCAGCTGGCCTCCGAAGGACTGCCCGACCACGGCGAAGGGCCGCCGGCCGACCCGGTCCCCGATCCACCCGGAGACGGCCTCGGCCAGGGCGCTCGCCGAGGCCGGGCCCGGCAGCCGGGGGCTGGTGCCGTGGCCGGGGAGGTCGAGGTAGAGGCGCCGCCAGCCGGGGCGGTCGGCGAAGGCGGGTTCGAGCGGGAGCAGGACGCGGTGGTCGACGGTGTAGCCGTGGATCAGGACGATCGGGGTGCCGTCGCCGAAGGCGGTGTGGTGGATCGCGGAATCGGTCATGAGGGCAGCGTGCGACTGTGACACCGGTGGCAAGGTCAAGCGGCGGGTCCGGACGCCGGGCCGGGCGGTCGGGCGACGGCCGGGTGGGGCGGCGGGCCGGGCGGCCGGGCAGGGCGGTGGGTCGGGCGACGGCCGGGTGGGGCGGCGGGCCGGGCGGCCGGGCAGGGCGGTGGGCCGGGCGGCCGGGCAGGGCGGTGGGCCGGGCGGCCGGGTTCAGGAGAGGCTCTTAACCACGTCCAGGTACTCCCGGATGGCGTCCCGGTTGCGCGTCAGGCACAGGATCCGGCGGGTCATCCGGTCCGTCTCGGACTCCAGGGTGGCGAGCATCTCCGGTGTGGCGTCGGCGAAGTGGATCGTCCGCGGGGCGTCCAGGCAGGGCAGGATCTGCTTGATGATCCGGGTCGGCAGCCCCGCGTCCAGCAGTCCGCGGATCTGCAGCACCCGGTCCACGAGGTACTCGTCGTACGAGCGGTAGCCGTTCGCCTCGCGGCTCGGCGTGATCAGCCCCTGCTGCTCGTAGTAGCGCAGCAGGCGCGGAGCGGTCTCCGTCCGCCGGGCGAGTTCGCCGATGCGCATGTGTGACCACCCTCACTCCGGGCCGGTGCCGTCCCGGCTGGACCCTGACACGGATGTCAACGATAGACGATCGGGCTCATGTCCACTCCTGAACTCCGCACCCCCGACCGGCCGGTGGCCCCCGCACCGAGGCTGCCCTGGCCGGCCCTGCTGGCCATGAGCACCGGCGGATTCGTCACGATCATGACCGAGGCCCTGCCCGCCGGAGTGCTGCCCGCGATGAGCGCCGACCTCGGCGTCGGCCAGTCCGCCGCCGGGCAGTCCGTGACGCTCTACGCGGTCGGCTCCATCGCGGCCGCCATCCCGCTGACCGCCGTCACCGGACGCCTGCCGCGCAAGCGCCTGCTGCTCGTCTCCGTCGGCGGCTTCGCCGTGGCCAACGCCGTCACCGCCGTGTCGCCGAGCTACCCGCTCACCATGGCCGCCCGGTTCGCGGCCGGCCTGGTCGCGGGGCTGCTCTGGGCGCTGCTGGCCGGGTACGCCCGGGGCATCGTCGCGCCGGAGCAGCGCGGACGGGCGATGGCCGTCGCCATGACCGGCTCGACGGTCGCCCTGTCGGTGGGCGTGCCCGCGGGCACCCTGCTGGCCGGACTGGTGGGCTGGCGGTTCACCTTCGGGCTGATGAGCGTGGCCGCCGTGGCACTGACCGGCTGGATGCTGCTCGTGCTCCCGGAACCGCCCGGCCGGTCCGGCCAGTCCCGCACCCCCGTCCGGCGGGTGCTGCGGATGCCGGGCGTGACCGCCGTCCTGGCCGTCACGGCGACCTTCGTGCTCGCCCACAACGTCCTCTACACGTACGTCGCGGCGCTGCTCGCACCGTTGGGGCTCGACGGCCGGACGGACACCGTCCTGCTCGTCATCGGGCTGTCCTCGCTGGCGAGCATCCTCGGCACCGGCGCCCTGATCGACCGGTACCTGCGCCCCCTGACCATCGCCGCCTCCGCCCTCCTCGCCGTCGCGGCCCTGCTCCTCGCCGCCGCCCTGCTCGGCTCGGCCGGCTGGCCCGCCTACGCCGCCGCCGCGGTCTGGGGCCTCGGCTTCGGCGGCGCCGCCACCCTCCTGCAGACCGCCGTCGCCGACGCGGCTGGCCCGGCCGGGGACCTCGCCCAGTCCCTGCTCGTCACCTGCTGGAACCTCGGCATCGCCGTCGGCGGCCTGACGGGCGGCCTGCTCCTCGACCACGCCGGACCGTCCGCCCTCCCCTGGTCCGCCCTCGTCCTCCTGGCCGCCGCACTGGCCACCACCCTCGGCGCACGACGGCACGGGTTCCCGGGGGGTGCCACCGGTGCGTGTGAGATCGACTCACGTTCCTCGTGACCGCCGCACGATCCGCTCCACCGGGATTCACACGACCGCCGGAGTCCCCGTTCGACAGCTCCGGCAGCACGTCGGCGAGTCGATCGACCGGGTCGTGGCCGGCAAGCGTGGGGAGAGCGCCGCCGCCGACGAGGAGGGTCGGGCTTCGGTGCGGTGGGGGCACGGGCGACCCGGTCGACGGTCAGGACGTGAAGCGTTGTCAACCCTGACCATCGTCGCGGTCGTTGCCTGACTTTCGGGTCGGGCGGAAAGGGCTCCTTGGCTTCTACCGTCCGGACCATGACGTACACGGACAGGAAATCCAGGAATTCCCGGGCAGCCGGAACGAGCAGAACCGCGGGGGCGAACAGGGCCGCCGCCGCCGAACCCAGGCCCGTACTGGCCGTGGCCCTGCTCTGCACGGGGGCCGGGGTGGTGGCGTGGCTGGCGCCCGAACGGAATGGCGGCGCGGAGCCGCTGCGGGTGCTCACGGGGTGGTCGGCCGACGGCTACCGACGGGTGGCGGAGGCCGTCGGGGACGCTCCACACGCGGTGGCCTCGGCGGCGGCACCGGCCACCGAGGCCGGGCTGGTGGTGCTCGGGCTGCTGCTGGCGCTCTGCTGGTGGACGGCCCGTGGCCGCCGGGCCGCCGGGCAGGTCGCCGGGGTGGCGCTGGTCGGTCTCGGCACCGTGCTGGCGTACGGGGCGAGCGAGGTGCTGAAGGTGTTCCTCGACGAGGAGCGGCCCTGCCGGGCGCTGGCCGGGTTGCCGGGTTCGGCCGTCGCCGGGTGCCCGCCGCCGGGCGACTGGTCGTTCCCCAGCAACCACGCCACGCTCGCCGTCGCGCTGGCGGCGGGGCTGGTGCTGCTGCGGCCGCGGTGGGCACTGCTCGTCATACCCGTCGGCGGCGCCACGGCCGCGCTGCGGGTGGCGGCCGGGGTCCACTACCCGCACGACGTGCTCGCCGGCGCCGCGCTCGGCGGCACGGTCACGGCGGCCGTGGTCGTCGCCCTGCTGCCGGCGGCCACCACCGCCGTGGCCGCCCTGGCCGGGGTGCCCGTCCTCGGGCGGCTGCTCCTGGCACCCGGCGCGGCGGCCTCAGTCCCGGGGTCCGCCGGCGCAGGTCGCACCGAGGGTCAGCCCGGCCTCGTGCGCGAGGACGGCGGCGGCCGCCCGGTTGGTCACGCCCAGCCGCGCCAGGATGGAACTCACATGGGCCTTCACGGTGCCTTCCACCACCCCCAGCCGGCGGGCGATCTGGCCGTTGGACAGCCCCGCGGCGATCAGCGTCAGCACGTCCCGTTCCCGGGTGGTCAGGGCGGCCACCTGCTCCCGGGCACCGGCACGCCGGCCGGCGGGGCCGCCGGCCCCGGTGGCAGCCAGGTGGGCGACCACCCGGGCGGCCACCTTGGGTGAGAGGTAGGCAGCCCCTCCCGCTACCGCATGCACCCCCGCGAGCAGCTCCTCGGGCTCACCGGACTTGATCAGGAAGCCGTTCGCGCCGCCGCTGAGCGCGCGCAGGATGTAGTCGTCCTCACCGAAGGTGGTCAGCATGAGCACTCCGGTGGCCAGGCCGCTCCGGCGGATCTCGGCGGCGGCCGTGATGCCGTCCGCCCCGGGCATCCGGATGTCCAGCACGGCGACGTCCGGCCGGTGGCGCCGGACCAGTTCGACGGCCTCCCGGCCGTCCCCGGCCTCGGCGACGATCTCGATGCCCGGGTCGGTGGCGAGCACCGCGCGCAGCCCGGCGCGGATCATCGGCTCGTCGTCGGCGAGCAGCACCCGGATCGGTGCGGTGGTCATCGGCGGCTCCTGTTGGTCGCTCGGTACGGAGGTGGTGGGGAAAGGGAAGTGCGTCAGCAGGTCAGGAGACGAGCACGTCGCGCGAGACCAGCCGGGAGTCCCGGAAGCAGAGCCGATAGGCGTCGCCGGCCCGGTCCACGAACAGCTGGGCGGTGATGGCGTAGTACGCGCACGAGACCCCTTCCCCCGACGGCGGCGCGGGCGTCGACGGCCCGCTCGGCGGGCGGTACGGCAACCGGTGGCCCGGCAGCAGCCGCTCGACCGCGGCCTGGTCCTGCCCGACCTGGAGGGAGGCGTAGACCTCCGGGCCCAGCACCGACAGGCTGACCACGTAGAATGTCCATACTCGCAGCGCGACGGTCAGCAGCACGGCCGTCGCCAGCGGGACGAGCACCACGGCGGCCAGCGTCCGGCCCACCGTACGCCGGGCCCGGCGCAGTTCGCGCACCGGCGACGGCGGGGCGGCGGGCGCCGCCGGGACGGGCCCGGCGGCGCGGCGCGGCAGGTCGGCCACGACCTCGAACCCGCCGTCCGGACGGGCCCCGTGGGCGAAGGCGCCGCCCGCGAGCCGGACGCGTTCGGTCAGCCCGACCAGGCCGCGACCGCCGGTGGGCGTTGCGCTGCGCGGGGTTGACGCGGATACCAAGGACCCCGTCCCGGGAACGGCGGACGCGGAGGCAGACGCGGAGGCGGGCACCCGAGCAGAGGCGGGCGCGGGCGCGAACGCCGGTGCAGGCGCGGGGCCGTTGGCCACCCGGACCCGGGCACCGTCGGCCGAGTACGCCACCTCCACGGCGACGGGCGCCCCCGGCGCATGCTTGGCGGCGTTGGTCAGCGCCTCCTGCACCACCCGGTACGCGGCGTGCTCGGAGGCACGCGGGAGCCCGTCCGGTTCGCCGGTGATCTCCGAGCGGACATCCAGGCCTGCGGCGGCCGCCTCGGCGACCAGGTGCGGAACGTCCGAGTCGGCTGGTCCGTGGGCCGCGGGGGTGCCGCCGTCGCCCTCGTCCCCGTCGCGCAGGATGCCGATCACCTCGCCGAGCCTGTCGATGGCGGTGGCCGCGCCCGCCCGGATCTCCTGGACGGCCTCCCGGTGGGGCCGGGCCAGGTCGGGGGCGAGCTTGAGGGCCCCGGCACGCAGGGCGATCAGGCTGAGGTCGTGCCCGAGGGCGTCATGCATGTCCTGGGCGATCCGGGCCCGTTCGCGCAGTCGGGCCTGCTCGGCGACCAGCTGCTGCTCCCGCTCCAGCCGCTCGGCCCGCTCCCACCCGGCGCGCACGAGCTCCTGCGACTGCCGCCAGAACCGGCCCAGCAGCCACGGGCCCATCCCGGTGCTCACAGCGAGCGCGACGAACCGCAGGCCCAGAACGATCCAGGAGGGCACCGACCCGATCACCAGCACCCCGGCCGCGACCAGGACGGCGAACACCACTGCCGCCGGCCGCACCCGCTCCATCCGCAGGCCGGCCAGGAAGGAGAATCCGATCGCCGGCAGCGCCCACCAGAGGCTCGTGACACCGAACCCGATACACACCGACGCCACCACGGGCAGCGCCACCCCACTCATCCGCATGCCCACGACCCTACGAGGGCCGCCTGCGCACCGGATCTGTCGAAAGTCATGCCCGAGGCGCACCGCAGTCATGCCCGACGCACCGCGCCACCGCGCCACCGCGCCACCGACGAGTCGGTCGTCCACGGCGTGACCGAGGAACTGACGGCCGCCGAGCTGCTGGAGCAGGACCGGGCGTAGGCGTCCCGGCTGCACCTCACGGCGGCCGGCCGCGCCCCGCACGAGCGCACCGCCACCGAGACCGCCGAGATCACCGCCCGTCCGTGCGCCGGCGTCCCGACGACCGCCTCAGCGGCACAGGGCGGTGTCCACGACGGCTTCGAGGTGTCGGGTGACGGCGTCGTCGGCCGGAACGGTGGTCACCGCGATGTTCACGGCGCGGCCGTCGTCGGTGGCGCCGCCCCGGGTCTCGTAGCCCGGGATGTCGCCGCCGTGCCCCCAGTAGACCCCGCCGCAGGAGAGCGGCCGGCTGAAGATGCCCAGTCCGGAGCCGATGCCGGTGTCCCCGACCGGGACGGTGGTCCGCATCTGGGCGAGCTGGGCCGCAGGCAGCAGGCGGTCCGGGATCAGCAGCTCGGTGAAGAAGCGGTCGAGGTCGGCGTTGGTGGAGATCATCTGACCGGCGGCCCAGCCGGCCGACGGGTCCAGCTCCGTGAAGTCGGTCAGCGGCCCGGACGCGGAGTCCCTGCGGTAGCCCTTGGGGTGGGCTTCCCGGATGGTCCGGTCGCCCACGGCCGGGAAGTAGGTGTGCCGCAGCCCGATGCGCCGGACGATCCGCCGGTCGATCTCCTCGGCGAGCGGCCGGCCGGTCACCCGCTGGACGATCAGACCGGCCAGCACGTAGTTGGTGCTGCTGTAGCCGAACCTCGCCCCGGGCGCGAAGACGGGCTCCTGCCGGAGGGCCATGTCCAGCAGTTCCCGGGGCTCGAAGTAGCGGTACCGGAGGGAGGCTTCGTCCAGCTGCCCCTCGTAGTCGGCCAGGCCGCTGGTGTGCTGGAGGAGCTGCCGGACGGTGACGCCCCGTCCGTCGACGCCCTCGCCGCGGACCAGGCCGGGGAGGTAGGCGTCGACGGAGGCGTCGAGGTCGATCTTCCCCTCCCCCACCAGCTGGAGCACGACGACGGCGGTGAAGGTCTTGGTGTTGCTGCCGATCCGCACCTGCCCGTCGGCGGGGACCCTGGCGCCGGTGGCCAGGTCCCCCACCCCTGCCGTGTAGTCACGGGTCCTGCCCCGCCCGTCCCGGACGGTCGCGAGCGCGGCGGGCACCCCGTCCGTCCGCACCAGCGCGTTCAGCCCCTGCTGCACGACGTCGGGTGAGGCCGCGGCGGACATGCCGGACGGTGCCAGCACCCCGACGGCCACGGCGGTCGAGAGCGAGAGGGCGAGTGTCATGTGGCGGATCCGCGAACGGCGCACGAGTCAACTCCTGTGGAATCGTGGGGAGCAGGGAACTCCCCGGTCACGATCGCCAGTCTCGTCGCGCGGCGGACGGCCGACCTCCCCCGATCGAGGGAGCACCTTCGCCCTCGGCGTCAGGGCCGGCCGGGCCCGCGAAGTGGCAGCGTCCGGCTGTAGACGACGCTCGTGGTGGTGCTGCCGAAGCCGGCCAGCTCGTCCACGAGGGTTTCCAGGTGTTCCATGGAGGTCGCCGCCACCTTCAGGGTGTAGCAGTCGTCGCCGGTGGTGCGCAGGCACTCCAGGATCTCCCGCCGCTCGGCGAGCAGTCGGCGCAGCGGCTCGTGCCGGTTGCCCGGGTACTTCAGCCGGACGACGGCGAGCACCGGGTAGCCGACCTTCGCCAGGTCCACCGTGGCGTGGTAGCCGGTGATGACGCCGAGCGACTCCAGGTTCCGCACCCGTTCCGTGGTCGCCGACGGGCTGAGGGAAACCCGCCGCCCCAGCTCGCTGAGGGAGACACGGGCCTCCCGTTGCAGCTGCCCGATGATCGCCCAGTCGGTGTCGTCAAGATTCACGGCCATTCCACGAATCTACCGGGAGAACCACGGCGGACAACGGCCATGACCGGGAAGACGCCGTTCCTTCCGCCATGATCACGCAGATAGCCTCGAAGCATGCAACTTGGCGTCAACGTACCGAACTTCGGGCCGGGCACCGACCCCGGCGTGCTGCGCGAGTGGGCCCGGACCGTGGAGGGCCTCGGCTTCGGCCTCCTCATGGTGTCGGACCACGTGGCGGTGACCCCGGACGTGGCCGAGCGGTACCCGGAGCCGTTCTACGAGCCGTTCTCCACACTGTCCTGGCTCGCCGGGATCACCACCGGACTGCGGCTGGGCACGACCGTGCTCGTCCTGCCCTACCGGAACCCGCTGCTGGTGGCACGGATGGCCGGCACCCTCGACCGGCTCAGCGGAGGCCGGTTCGTCCTCGGGGTCGGGGTCGGCTGGGCGCGCCAGGAGTTCGACGCCCTCGGCGTGCCGTTCGCCGCGCGCGGCAGGCTGACCGACGACCACCTGAGCACGCTGCGGGACGCCTGGGCAGGTGAAGCCGGTGAATCCGACCGCCGAACGGTACCGGTCTGGGTCGGCGGCCACAGCGCAGCGGCGCTCCGGCGGGCGGTCCGGTTCGGCGACGCCTGGCACCCGCTGCGGCTCCCCCTGGCCCGGATGCGGTCGGTACTGGCCGAGCACCCGATGCCGGGGTTCGCGCCCCGCATCGCCCTGCGGATGACCACCACGCCGGTCGACGACCCCGAGCGGCCCGCCGGCGTCGGCACCCTCGACCAGATCCTCGACGACCTCCGCCGACTGCGCGATCTCGGCGCCGAGACCGTCGTGTTCGACCCCTACCACGGGGACCCGGAGGAGACCCGTCGGCCGCAGGAGGCCTGGCAGACCCTCACCACCGTGGCCACCCACTGGAGAAGCGCGTGATCACCGAAGCCGACGAAACCCTGCTGCGCCGGGCCATCGCCATCGCCGCCCACGCGGCCACCCTGGGCGACGCCCCGTACGGCTCCCTGCTGTCCGGCCCGGACGGCGAGATCCTCGCCGAGGCCCACAACACCGTACGCCGCGACGACGACATCACGGCCCACCCCGAACTGAAGCTCGCCCGCTGGGCCGCCCGCGAACTCTCCCCGGACACGGCCGCGCGCACCACGATGTACACCAGCTGCCAGCCCTGCGGCATGTGCGAGGGAGGCATCCTCCGCTCCGGCATCGGCCGGGTCGTCTACGCACTCTCCACGGAACAACTCGTCGAGCTCAACCCCGACTCGGGCGCCTGGCCGACCGTACCGACGGACGGACCAGCCCTGCCCGAGGAGGCCCGAGCCCCGATCGCGGCCTACTACCGGCCCAGTTGACCCGGGCGGCCCAGGCCTGGACGAAGACCAGCAGGGCGATCGCCGCGATCGGCGGCGCGATCCCGAGCAGCATCGAGTCCGGGCGTTCGACCGGGGCTTCACCCTGTGTCGCGATCCACCAGCGTGGACATCGCCCGGCCTGCGCCCGGTTCCGGGGCCGGGACGTCTCTGCGCGCTTCCCACACCGGACGCCTGCGCTCGTCCGTACGCGGGAGTTCGTCGAGGTGCTCACGCGCCCAGGCGCAGGCCACGTCCATCGGGCCGAGCAGCGAACGCCCGAGTCCGGTGAGGGCGTACTCGACGCGCCGCGGGTTCTCGTCGTGTGCGGTCGCCGGGAAGTACGTCGGGCTCGGCACGTCGGCTGCGGTGACGGTGGTGCGCGGCGACGCGACGGACGCCGAGTCGGTGGCGGCGGTCGCGGCCGGGCACGACGCGGCCGTGAACGCCTCCGCGCGGTTGGACGTGCCCTCCGAGGAGTACCCGCCCCGTACGGGGAAAAGCAGTTGGTCTGACCTCACCACGAGTTCGACAATCGCCGGATGACCCATGACCAGAGCGAGCTCCACCGGCGCCGTGCGGCCCGCACGACCTGCAAGCGTTTCCTCTCCGGCGACCGCATCCTCAGCATCCGCGAGCGCCTCGTCCAACTCGCGGCCCTGGACGGCCTGGACATCCCCCACGACTTCTACGGCAGCGACGGGCCGGTGCGGCAACTGGAGGAACGGACCGCCGCGCTGCTCGGAAAGGAGGACGCGGTCTTCTTCCCCACCGGCACGATGGCCCAGCAGGTCGCCCTCCGGTACCACGCCGAACGCACCGGCAACCCGGCCGTGGCGCTGCACCCGCTCAGCCACATCGAACGGCACGAGCGCCACGCGTACACCCAGCTCACCGGCCTGCGCGGCCTCTGGCCCACCACCGCGCAGCGCCAGCCCACGCCCGAGGAACTCGGCGCGCTCGGCGAGCCGTTCGGCACCCTGACCGTCGAACTCCCGCTGCGCGACCCGGGCTACCTCCTCCCCACCTGGGACGAGCTGACCGCCCTGGTCGCCGCCGCCCGCGAGGCCGGCGCCCGGGTGCACTTCGACGGTGCGCGGCTCTGGAACACCACGGTCCACTTCGGCAAACGGCTCGACGAGATCGCCGCCCTCGCCGACAGCGTCTACGTGTCCTACTACAAGGACCTCGGCGGGATCAGCGGGGCCGCCCTCGCCGGCGACGCCGGCCTCGTCGCCTACGCCCGCACCTGGCGCCACCGCTACGGCGGCCAGCTCGCCCAGCAGTGGCCGGCCGCCATCGCCGCCCTCCACGGCCTGGACACCGTGCTGCCCCGCATTCCCGGCCACGTCCACCATGCGGCCACCCTCGCACCGGCCCTGGCCACACTGCCGGGCGCCCGCCTCTACCCGGAGGTCCCGCCCACCCACGAGTTCCAGCTCTGGCTGCCGTTCTCCGCCAAGGCCCTGAACGCCGCCCACCTGGCGCTGGCCGAACAGGAGGGGATCTGGTTCGTCTCCCACTGGGAGGACTCCGCCCCCGGCCTCGCCGTGGCCGAGGTCAGCCTCGGCGAGCCGGCGCAGAGCTGGACGGCGGACGAGGTGACGGAGGTCGGGCTGCGGTTCCTGGAGCTGGCGGCTGCCGGCTGACCGAGGGGGTCTCGCGAGGCACCCGGGCCAGGGCTGCGCGGATGACGTCGGCGGCTTCGGGGATCGAAAGACCACGTTCGCCCGCCCCGAAGTCCCGCCTGCGTGCGGGAAATCCTGGACGCCCGGCCACGGTCACGAGAGCAATGCGCCGCAGTCAAACGGTTAGCGGACACGCATCCCTTTGTGTCAGACTGACGATATGAGCGAGATGTACGTGGGGGACCTTGCCTCCGTCCGCAGCCGCGAGGAGTTGGCCGCGCTGATGGCCGACGGGGTGCGGCCGAAGTGGGTGATGTTCTGGGGGCACACCGAGCGCAGGGGCGGCGGGACTCGGCAGGAGTGCCTGAGCCAGTGGTGGCCCGGCGAGTTCACCGTCGACGGGGTCACGTACGCCTCCGCCGAGCACTGGATGATGGCCGGCAAGGCCCGGATGTTCGGTGACGAGGAGATCGCGCAGCGGGCGCTGGCGGCCCGGACGCCCGCCGAGGCGAAGAAGCTGGGCCGGCTGGTGAAGGGCTTCGACGACGAGACGTGGGTGGCCGGCCGGTTCGAGCTGGTGGTGGCGGGCAACGTCGCGAAGTTCGGCCAGGACGAGGCGCTGCGCGACTACCTGCTGGGCACGGGTGAGCGGGTGCTGGTCGAGGCCAGCCCGCTGGACCGGATCTGGGGCATCGGGCTCGCCGCCGACGACATCCGGGCCCAACAGCCCGCCGAGTGGCGCGGGTTGAACCTGCTCGGCTTCGCGCTGATGGAGGCGCGGGCGCGGCTGGGCGCATGAGCGGGATCGCTCCGCTGCTGGACGGGACGGTGGTGGCCTCGGCCGCTGCCGCCCTGCTCCTGGCGCCGAGGGTGCTGCGGCGGAAGGCCCCGGCCGGGCGGGGCGGCGGCGCGTTCGGGCCGGAGCCGGTGCTGGCGGCCGTCGTCGCGCTGGTCTACCTCAACCAGGTGCTCGTCGCGGTCTACGTGAACCGGGTGCACCACGGGGACGTCTCCTTCATCGCCCGCCACCTGCCGCCCGGCTGGTTCGACGTCCCCCGCCTGGACTCCCTCGCCACCCGTTTCCCGGCCCCGGAGCTGCTGGCCCCGTCGGTGCTCCGGGTGCAGGCGTTCCTCGAACTTCCGCTGGTGCTGCTGGCGTTCGTCACTGTCGTCCGCCGGCTGGACGGCGCGCTGTACGTCCGGCTGGCCCGCTCGCCGCTGATTCCGCTCGCCGCCGCCTCGTACACCGTGGCGTTCTGCGCGGTGGAGTGGGACCTGCGGAACCCCTACACGGTGGACGACCTCGTCCTGCGCGCGATCGCAGCCTTCCTCACGCCCCCGCTGATCGCCTGGCTGGCCCGCCGCGAGCCCCCGCCGGAGGCCGAACCCGCCCGCAGCCTGTTCCGCTTCACGCTCGACCTGTGGGCGTACGGCCAGCTGATGCTGGTGCTGTACGACACCGCGCTGCTCTACAACCTCGCCCGGCTCGGCGATCATCTCCCCTCTGCCGCGGCCGCGTTGGCGGTGCTCGTCGCCACCCGCGCCGTCCCGTCCCGTCCCCCGCGCCCGCCCGGCCCGCATACCGCCGCACTCGCCGGTGCGATCGGCCGGGCACTCGCACTGTTCCTCGTCCCCGCCCTGGCGATCCGCTACGCGGAGAGCTTCGGCACGCCCGAACTCGCCGCCTTGGCCGGAATCCTGGTGATCGGCGCGGCGGCCCGCCGGGACGCACCGCTGCTGCTGCTCCCCGCCCTCGCGGGTGCGGCGGTCGGGTACGCCGTCGCCGCCTTCGCCCCCGGCCCGTACTACGAGGCGACCCTGCTACGGAGCGCGACCGGCGCACTTCTCGCAACGACCGCCCTCTGCGCGCTCCTTGACACCGCTCGGACACGACTGGTCGTGCACTCTTAACTCCCACGCCACATACTGACGCCAGGATGTCACGCAGTCAGGGTCTGGATGGACAGGGTGGGGCGATCATGCGCATGCGGCCGACGGCACAATCCGCAGGCCAGCAGCCGGAGGGCGAGCAGCAGGCCGCCGAACTCCGCGCGGAACTGGACGAGTTACTCCGTGCGAACCGCTACGCGAGTCAACGTGAACGACGCCTGAACGAGGCGATCCGTGCCACCCCGGGCCGCCAACGGCCGGACGGGGAACTGCTGCGACAGCTCGCCCAGGCGCGCACCCTCCGCGAGGGCCTGGGCGCCCGCTGCCTCCAACTCAGCGACCAACTGGAGGCGTTGGAGAGCCGGATCAGACAACAGCAGCAGCCACCGCCACCCCAGCAGAACCACCAGCACCAACAGCAGTACCAACAGCAGTACCAACAGCAGTACCAACAGCAGTACCAACAGCAGCCACCGCAGCAGCAGGCCCCGCCGCCGCCCGTCCGCCCCGATCTCGGCGCCCTCACCGAGCGGATCACCGCCCTCCACCGGGCCGGATCCCTCGCCGAGGCCACCGGGGTGATCGACGCGGCCGCCGCCCGCCTCGCCCCCTCCGACGCCGCACTGCTGGTCGGCATGCTCGCCAAGTACGGCCCGGCCGGAGCCTCGCTCCACCTCGCCCGCAGCATCTCCCGGTCCGCACCCGACCACTGCGTCGCCGTGCTCGCCGAGCTGCGCGAGCTGGGCCTGGCCGAGGCGGCGGCCGAGGTGTTCCACGCCTTCTGGGGCTACCCGGCCGCCTCCGTCCCCGGCCTGCTCTCCGCACTGGAGCGGGCCGGACTGACCGCCGACAGCGCGACACTGCTCTGGGAGTGGGGGTCCGCGCCGATACCCGAGCTGACCTCCCTGGCCGCCTGCCTCCAGCAGCACGGCCGGGCCGGCGACGTCCGGACCCTGCTGCGCCAGGCCGCCGGCCGCTCCACCGCCGACCTCGCCGCTCTCGCGGCCGGCCTGCCGCCCGCGCTCGCCACCCTCCTGCTGGGCGATCTGGCCGTCCTGCGCCCGCCCGTCGAGGTGGTCAGGCTGGCCACCGCCCTGGACGGCGCGGGCAGTTCCGGGCTGTACGCCCAGCTGCTGGCCGCGTTGCTCGCCGACGAGGCCCGCCACCGCACCACCCTCGCCGCCCTGCGCACCGCCGGTCTCCCGACCCGCCCGCCCGCGGCCCCGCGCTCGCGCTGGGGACGGCGGTAGCGGCTTCCCGCCAGGAAGCACCGGGAGGCCACCCGAGGCCCCCAACGGCAGGGAGCCCCCGCCCGCCCCACCAGGGCGGACGGGGGCTCCCGGGCGGGAACCTGCTAGCAGCCGATCAGCCGCGCGCCCAGGTACGCCTTGACCTGGTCCAGCGAGACGCGCTCCTGCGACATGGTGTCGCGGTCGCGGATGGTCACCGCGTTGTCCTCAAGGGTGTCGAAGTCGACCGTGACGCAGAACGGCGTGCCGATCTCGTCCTGGCGGCGGTAGCGCTTGCCGATCGCGCCGGCGTCGTCGAACTCGACGTTCCACGCGGTGCGCAGGTCGGCGGCCAGGCCGCGGGCCTTCGGGGACAGCTCGGCGTTGCGCGACAGCGGCAGGACGGCGACCTTGACC
Source organism: Kitasatospora sp. NPDC101235 (assembly GCF_044767505.1). Classification (NCBI taxonomy): domain Bacteria; kingdom Bacillati; phylum Actinomycetota; class Actinomycetes; order Kitasatosporales; family Streptomycetaceae; genus Kitasatospora; species Kitasatospora sp. NPDC101235. The sequence goes on along the minus strand of NZ_JBIWNZ010000001.1, from coordinate 167,394 downwards.
GGGGCCAGGCGCGGGTCGAGCCGCATGCCGACGCGCTTCTCCATGACGCCCTTGGCGTTCGGCGCCTCGTCCTCAAAGTAGGCGTCGATCAGGAAGGCCAGCATGGCGCGGTTGAGGCCCGCCGCCGGCTCGATGACGTACGGGAAGTACCGCTCGCCGGACTCCTGGTCGAAGTACTTCAGGTCCTGGCCGGACGCCTCGCTGTGCACCCGCAGGTCGTAGTCGGTGCGGTTGGCGACGCCCTCCAGCTCGGAGAACTCGCTGCCACCGAAGTTGAAGCGGTACTCGATGTCCACGGTGCGCTTGGCGTAGTGGGAGAGCTTCTCCTTCGGGTGCTCGAAGAAGCGCATGTTCTCGGTGCGCAGGCCGAGGCCGACGTACCAGTCCCAGCGCTGCTGGAGCCAGTACTCGTGCCACTGCTCGTCCTCGCCCGGCTTGACGAAGAACTCCATCTCCATCTGCTCGAACTCGCGGGTGCGGAAGATGAAGTTGCCGGGGGTGATCTCGTTGCGGAAGCTCTTGCCGGTCTGGGCGATGCCGAACGGCGGCTTCTTGCGCGAAGTGGTCTGGACGGCCTTGAAGTTGGTGAAGATGCCCTGGGCGGTCTCCGGGCGCAGGAACGCCAGGCCGCTCGCCTCCTCGGTGACGCCGAGGTGGGTCTTCAGCATGCCCGAGAAGTCCTTGGGCTCGGTGAACTGACCCTTGGTGCCGCAGTCGGGGCAGTTGACGTCCTTGAGGCCGTTCGGCGGCGGGAAGCCGTGCTTGGCCTCGTACTTCTCCTCCAGGTGGTCGGCCCGGTGGCGCTTGTGGCAGGAGAGGCACTCGGTCAGCGGGTCGTTGAAGGTGGCGACGTGGCCGGAGGCCTCCCACACCTCGCGGGCGAGGATCACCGACGAGTCGAGTCCGACGACGTCCTCACGGGCCTGGACCATCGCGCGCCACCACTGGCGCTTGATGTTCTCCTTGAGCTCGACACCCAGCGGCCCGTAGTCCCAGGCGGCACGCGTGCCACCGTAGATCTCGCTGCAGGGGTAGACGAAGCCACGGCGCTTGCTCAGGCTGACGATCGTGTCGATCTTGTCGGCGGCCACAGTGCTCTCTTCAGTACGTACGGCACGGTCAGGGCACGGCTGGTTGCGCGTACCCGAATACCTCAGGTTACCGGCCATACGGGTACGTGGTTCAAATCGGTATCGTCCGGCCGCCCCGGCCGGCGCCACCCGCTGTTCACCCATCCGAGTGAGTTGACAATCATTTCCATCTGAGATGAGAATGATTGTCATGATGATCGGATTGCCTCGACTCGGACTGTCCCGACGGACCCGCACCTCCATGGCCCTCGGCACCACCGCCCTCGCCGCCTCCCTCGCCCTCAGCGCCTGCGGAGGCAGCAGCAGCGCCGACAGCGGCAACGGCAGGCTGAAGGTCGTCGCGTCCTTCTACCCGATGGAGTTCCTGGCCCAGCAGATCGGCAAGGAGCACGTCGCGGTCACCGACCTCACCGCGGCCGGGGTGGAGCCGCACGACCTGGAGCTCACCGCCAAGCAGGTCGGCACCGTCCAGAAGGCCGACGCGATCATCTACCTCAAGGGCCTCCAGCCCACCGTCGACCAGGCCGTCGCGCAGTCGTCCAGCAAGCACAAGATCGACGCCACCGCCGCCAGCCCGCTGGTCGACCACCACCTCGACGAGGGCGCCGAGGGCGACGGCCACGGGGCCGAGAGCCACCAGGCCGACGGCCACAAGCACGAGGACCCGGCCGGCGACCCGCACATCTGGCTCGACCCGACCCGCTACGCGGCGATCGCCAAGAGCGTCGGCGACGAGTTCGCCAAGGCCGACCCGACCCACGCCGAGGACTACCGGAAGAACACCGACGAGCTGGTCACCAAGCTCACCGCGCTCGACCAGGAGTTCCGGACCGGGCTGAAGGACGCCAAGACCAGGACCTTCGTCACCAGCCACGCCGCCTTCGGCTACCTCGCCGACCACTACGGCCTCACCCAGGTCGCCATCAACGGCGTCGACCCGGAGTCCGAGCCCACCCCGGCCCGCCTCTCCGCGGTGCAGAAGGCCGCCAAGGACAACGGCGTCACCACGATCTTCTTCGAGACCCTGGTCAGCCCCAAGCTCGCCGACACCGTCGCCAAGGACCTCGGCCTCAAGACCGCCGTCCTCGACCCGCTGGAGGGTGTCAAGGACCCGTCCAAGGACGACTACCTGACCGTCATGAAGCAGAACCTGGCCAACCTCCAGGCCGCCCTCGGTGCCCCGGCCGCCCCCGCCGGAACCGACGCCACCACCCCTGCCGCCACCAGCTGACGGGACCGAGCACCATGACCGACCCGATACCTCCGGCCGTCCGCCTCCGTGACGCCGTCGCCTCGCGCGGCGGCCGGCCGGTGCTGCGCGGCGTCGACCTCACCGTCCGGCCCGGCGAGGTCGTCGCCCTGCTGGGCGCCAACGGCTCCGGCAAATCGACCACCGTCAAGGCCGTGATCGGCTCCGTCCCGCTGGAGCGGGGCACCCTGGAGCTGTTCGGCACCCCGTACGGCTCCTTCCGCGCCTGGCACCGGATCGGGTACGTCCCGCAGCGCACCACCGCCGCCTCCGGCGTCCCCGCCACCGTCCGCGAGGTGGTCTCCACCGGACGGCTGCCGCAGCACCGGCTGCTGCCCTTCCGCCGCAAGGACCGCGAGGCGGTGGACCGCGCGCTGGCCGCCGTCGGCATGCTGGAGCGGGCCGGGGACGGCGTGGCCGACCTGTCCGGCGGCCAGCAGCAGCGGGTGCTGATCGCCCGCGCCCTGGTCGGCTCCCCCGACCTGCTGATCATGGACGAGCCGATGGCCGGCGTGGACGCCGCCAGTCAGCAGGTGCTCGCCGACACCCTGCGCGCCGAGGTCGGCCGCGGCGCCTCCGTCCTCCTCGTGCTGCACGAACTCGGGCCGCTGGAGCCGCTGATCGACCGCGCCGTGGTGCTGCGGGACGGCTGCGTCGCCCACGACGGCCCACCCGTTCCCAACACCGGCCTGCACGCGCTGCCCGGCCACGACCACGTCCACCCGCACGCCGACCTGACCCCGCCGAGGCTGCTCGCATGACCGAGATGCTCTCCTACGACTTCATGCAGCGAGCCCTGCTCGCCGCCGTCCTGGTCGGGATCACCGCCCCGGCCGTCGGCATCTACCTGGTGCAGCGCCGCCAGGCGCTGATGGGCGACGGCATGGGCCACGTCGCGATGACCGGCGTCGGCCTCGGCTTCATCTTCCAGACCAGCCCGGTCTGGATGGCCGTGCTGGTCTGCGTGCTCGGCGCCGTCACCATGGAACTGGTCCGCTCGCGCGGCAACCAGCGAGGCGACATCGCCCTCGCGATGCTCTTCTACGGCGGCATGGCCTGCGGCAAGCTGCTGGTCTCGCTCTCCGCCCAGGCCGGGGCCGGCTCGCTGGAGAGCTACCTGTGGGGCTCGATCCTCACCGTCGCCCCCGCCGACCTGGCCGCCATCGCGGTGCTCGGCGCGGTGGTCATCGCGGTCACCGTCGGCCTGCGCCGCCAGCTCTTCGCGATCTGCCAGGACGAGGACTTCGCCCGGGTCACCGGTGTGCCGGTGCGCACCCTCAACCTGCTGCTCGCGGTGATGGCCGCGGTCACCGTCACGGTCGCCATGCGGGTGGTCGGGCTGTTGCTGGTCAGCGCGCTGATGGTGGTCCCGGTGGTCGCCGCCCAGCAGCTCACCCGGTCCTTCGCCGCCACCCAGGCCGCCTCGATCGCGCTCGGCGTGGTCGTCTCGCTGGCCGGCGTCACCGGCTCCTACCACCTCGACGTGCCCTCCGGCCCGGCCATCGTGCTGCTCGCCATCGCGGTCTTCGCGGTGTTCAGCCTGCTCGCCGCGCCGCTCGCCCGGCAGCGCCACCGCGGCGCGGGCGAGCACGGCCCGAAGGTGTGCGACGTCGAACTGCCGGAACAGGCCGCCTCCGAGCCGTCCGGCGCGACCACCCCTGAGCGGCGTGCGGGGCTGGCACAATGATGTGCGAGACGCCCACGACCCCAGGAGGACCCACGGTGACCACCGCAGGCCCGTCGCCGCGCGCCCGATCGACCCGGCAGCGTGCCGCCGTCTCGGCGGCCCTGGACGAGATCGCGGACTTCCGCAGCGCACAGGAGCTCCACGACCTGCTCAAGCACCGCGGGGACTCCGTCGGTCTGACCACGGTCTACCGCACGCTCCAGTCGCTCGCGGACGCCGGTGAGGTGGACGTGCTGCGCACGGCCGACGGCGAGGCGGTCTACCGCCGGTGCAGCAGCGGGCACCACCACCACCTGGTCTGCCGGCACTGCGGCGCGACCGTCGAGGTGGAGGGCCCCGCGGTGGAGCGCTGGGCCAACTCGGTCGCCGCCGAACACGGCTTCAGCGACATCGCGCACACCCTGGAGATCTTCGGGACCTGCGCGGAGTGCGCCAAGAAGGCCTGAGTCCGGCGCGGACGACGGAAAGGACCCACCGGGCGGCTCCCGGTGGGTCCTTTCCGTCGTCCGCGCGGACGGTCTCAGCGCTGGGACGGCACCGGCGCGCCGACCTCGTTCGGGATCGCCCCGCCGAAGCGCCGGTCGCGCATCGCGAACTGCTCGCAGGCTCGCCACAGGTCGCGGCGGTCGAAGTCCGGCCAGAGCACGTCCTGGAACACGAACTCGGCGTAAGCCGACTGCCAGAGCAGGAAGTTGGACGTGCGCTGCTCGCCGCTGGGGCGCAGGAACAGGTCCACGTCCGGCATGTCCGGGTGGTACATGTACTTGGCGAGGGTCTTCTCGTTGACCTTCTTCGGGTCGAGCTTCCCGGCCGCGACGTCCCGGGCGATCGCCTGCGCCGCGTCGGCGAGTTCGGCCCGGCCTCCGTAGTTGACGCACATGTAGAGCGTGACGGCGTCGTTGTCCTTGGTCTGCTGCTCGGCGACCTGGAGCTCCTGGACGACGCTCTTCCACAGCTTGGGCATCCGGCCCGCCCAGCGGATCCGCACGCCCATCGCGTCCATCTCGTCGCGGCGGCGGGCGATGACGTCCCGGTTGAAGTTCATCAGGAACTTCACCTCGTCGGGCGAGCGCTTCCAGTTCTCGGTGGAGAACGCGTACAGCGAGATGTTCTTGACCCCGAGCTCGATGGCGCCCTTGAGGACGTCCAGCACCACGGACTCGCCGACCTTGTGGCCCTCGGTGCGGGGCAGCCCGCGCTCCTTGGCCCAACGGCCGTTGCCGTCCATCACGATGGCGACGTGGTCGGGCACCAGCTCGCCGGGGATCTTCGGGGGCTGTGCGCCGCTGGGGTGCGGGGTCGGGGGGACGTACGTCCTCTGCCTGCCGCCGCCGAAGAGCCGTCGCGCTGCCATGTGCTCACTTCTCCACGTATCTCATCGAGCGGATGCCCCGCTCCAGGTGCCACTGCAGATAGGCCGCGACCAGGCCGCTGCCCTCCCGCCAGTACCGCGGCTCGCAGGCGTCGGCCGTCTGCCAGTCCCCTGACAGCAGCGCCCCGAGCAGTACCAGTGTCTCAGGGGAGGGTACGGCACATCCGGGCACTCGGCAGTCCCCGCAGAGCACCCCGCCCGCGGGGAGGGAGAAGAATCGGTTAGGCCCCTCCAGGCCGCACTTGGCGCAGTCGGTGAAGCTCGCGCCGTACCCGTTCACCGCGAGCGAGCGCAGCAGGAAGGCGTCCAGCACCAGGTGCGATTCGTGCAGCCCCGCCGCCAGCGTCCGCAGCCCGCCCACCAGCAGCAGGTACTGCTGGACGGCCGGCTCGCCCTCGTTCTCGGCGAACCGCTCGGCGGTCTCCAGCATCGCGGTGCCGGCCGTGTAGCGGCCGTAGTCGGTGACGATCGAACCGCCGTACGGCGCGATGGTCTCCACCTGGGTGCAGAGCGGCAACCCGCGGCCGACCAGCTCACTCCCCCGGCTGAAGAACTGCACGTCCACGTGCGAGAACGGCTCCAGTCGGGCGCCGAACTTGGACTTGGTCTTCCGCACCCCGCGCGCGACCGCCCGCACCTTGCCGTGCTGGCGGGTCAGCAGGGTGATGATCCGATCGGCCTCGCCGAGCTTCTGCGCCCGCAGCACGACGCCGTCGTCCCGGAAAAGACTCATGGGGACCATTCTCCCCCACCCGCCCCGGCGCCGGACGGCCGTCCTCGCCCGCGCCGGGCGCCGGACAGCCGTGTTGCCCGCACCGGCGGCCGTGGGGGAGGACCACTGCGGTGCGGGTCACGGCGGGCCGGGGTGGGGAGTCCGGGCCCGTTGTGGGGGATTCGGAGGTGGTCTTCGGATCGTCGGAGGTGCAAACGGCGCCGCTGGGCGGGCAGCGGGCGGCGCTACTTGTACGGCGCCCTGGTCGCCGCCTCCAGCAGCGCTCCGACCCGGGACTGCGGCAGGTCCAGACAGCGCCCGACCGCGGCCAGTGCCTCGCGCTCCTGCGGCAGGTAGCGCCCGTCCGCGAGCGCGATCGCCGCGCCCTGCAGCAGCAGCCGCTCGCGGCCGTGGTGGGCCAGGTGCGGGGTGAGCGGTTCGAGCACCGCGTGCAGTTCGACGGCCAGGCCGCCGAACTCCCCCAGCCTCCGGCTGGGAGGTGTCCCCGGTTCGCGGGCGTCGTAGAGCTCGCCGCCGAGCCCGGAGAGCGCGGCGAGCGCCGCCAGCACCTGGGCCTCGCCACAGTCCTCGAAGCCGGCCTCGCGCACCGCCGCGCAGGCCGCCTCGCGGGCCGCCGGGTGGGCGGTGCCGCCGGCCGCGAGCAGGGCCAGCGCGATGGTGTACTGGGCGTCCCGCAGCATCGCGCCGAGGCGCACGCAGGTGGGCTGCTCCAGACTCTCGACGCCGTACCGGCCGTGGCAGCTGGTGCACTGCACGCTGTCGACCACCGGGCCGAGCGGGACCACCGGCGTCCCCAGCAACCGCAGCCACCGCCGGCCGTGCTGCCGGCGGTAGTTGCGGTCCCCGCCACAGCCCGGGCAGAAGAAGTCACCGAGAACGTCAGTCCGCCATCGCGGGCGAACACCCCACAACCTGGTCACGGCGCCACTCCCCAGACATGGCAGGCGGCCTGCTCGACAATGGGCAGGTCACGCGACCGGACACCGAGGCCGTCCCACCGACCCGGCTTTCCGGTGGATCGATGTTGCCACGGTTACCGGCACGTGTCAGTACCTCGAACGGCTTCCGATTCGAAAAAATGTGGCGCAGGCCACAACGCCCGGCGGAGACGGCGAAGGGCCGCCCCGCGGGACGGCCCTTCGTGCACCACCCGTTCGAATTAACCGCGCTGCGAGCGGTTGACGGCGCTGATCATGGCCTTCAGCGAGGCCAGCACGGTGTTGCCGTCGATGCCCACGCCCCACAGCACCTTGCCGTCCACCGCGCACTCCACGTACGCGGCGGCCTGGGCGTCGCCGCCCTCGCTCAGTGCGTGCTCGGCGTAGTCCAGGACGCGCACGTCCACGCCGATCCGGGCCAGCGCGTCGGCGAAGGCCGAGACCGGGCCGTTGCCGGTACCGGTCAGGGTCACCGGGGCGCCGTCCACCAGGGCCTCGGCGGTCAGCGCGTCCCGGCCGTCCTCGGTGGTCAGGGTGCGCGAGCCGCTCAGCGAGATCCGGCCCCACGGGTTGCCGGTGGTCGGCAGGTACTCGTCCTCGAAGACCCGCCAGATCTCGGCCGGGCTGACCTCGCCGCCCTCGGCGTCGGTCTTGGCCTGGATGATCCGGGAGAACTCGATCTGCATCCGGCGCGGCAGGTCCAGCTTGTGGTCGTTCTTCAGCACGTACGCCACGCCACCCTTGCCGGACTGGCTGTTGACCCGGATGACCGCCTCGTAGGTGCGGCCGACGTCCTTCGGGTCGATCGGCAGGTACGGCACGCCCCAGGTGTGCTCGTCCACCGGCACGCCCGCGGCCGCGGCGTCCGCCTCCAGGACGTCGAAGCCCTTCTTGATGGCGTCCTGGTGCGAGCCCGAGAAGGAGGTGTACACCAGGTCGCCGGCGTACGGGTGGCGCGGGTGCACCTCCATCTGGTTGCAGTACTCGGCGGTGCGGCGTACCTCGTCGATGTCGGAGAAGTCGATCTGCGGGTCGATGCCCTGCGAGAACAGGTTCATCCCCAGCGTCACCAGGTCGACGTTGCCGGTCCGCTCGCCCTGACCGAACAGGCAGCCCTCGATGCGGTCGGCACCCGCCATGTAGGACAGCTCGGCGGAGGCGACGGCGGTGCCGCGGTCGTTGTGCGGGTGCACCGACAGGCAGACGAACTCGCGCCGGGACAGGTGGCGCGACATCCACTCGAACTGGTCGGCCTGCACGTTCGGGGTGGCCCGCTCGACGGTGGCGGGCAGGTTCAGGATGATCTCGCGGCCCTCGCCCGGCTGCCAGACGTCCATGACCGCCTCGCAGACCTCCAGCGCGAAGTCCAGCTCGGTGTCGACGAAGATCTCCGGCGAGTACTGGTAGCCGAAGACGGTGTCCTCGCCCAGCAGCTTCTCCGCGTACTCCATCACCAGCCGGGTGCCCTCGGTGGCGATCGCCCTGGTGGCCGCCTTGTCGTTGCGGAACACCACCCGGCGGAACAGCGGCGCGGTCGCGTTGTACAGGTGGACGGTCGCCCGCGGGGCGCCGACCAGCGACTCGACGGTCTTCTCGATCAGCTCCTCGCGGGCCTGCGTCAGCACCGAGATGGTGACGTCCTCGGGGATCGCCCCCTCCTCGATCAGCGACCGCACGAAGGCGTGGTCGGTGGCCCCGGAGGAGGGGAAGCCGACCTCGATCTCCTTGTAGCCCATCTTCACCAGCAGGTCGAACATCATGCGCTTGCGGGCGGGCGACATCGGGTCGATCAGCGCCTGGTTGCCGTCCCGCAGGTCGGTGGAGAGCCAGCGCGGCGCCTTGGTGATCACCTTGTCCGGCCAGGTGCGGTCCGGCAGGTCGACGGTGCCGAACGGCAGGTAGCGCCCGTACCGCATGCCCGAGGGCCGCTGGCGCACCGAGGCGGCGGTGATCGGGGTCGGGCGGTCGACGAAGGGGCGGCCGGCGGGGACGGGCGCGGCGGAGTTCTGCTCGGTCATGGAGGTGACTCGGCTTCCTGTGATGCGTGGTGCGGGCGGGTCGGGGGTGGTCAACACCTGGTCAACACCGACTGGCCGGCCTCTGCTGCCGCTGGCGACACACCGTCGGATCGCCGATCGCGCACAGCTCGTTCCCCGCGGCGAGGGAGCCGGCCCCAGTGGACTACAGGCCCTCGACGCGGCAGCTAAGAAGAAGCAGCCCGTTGCGCATGATGGCCCCAGCGTAACCCAGCACCGCGCGCCCCCGAAGTGATCCGGGCTTCCGTTCCACCCCTTGAGACACCGGCCGGTCATGTCAAAGGTGGTGACAACCGGTCATCGAGGCCTCACCCTGGGCCACATGACTGCAGCAGTACCGATCTGCACGATCGTCCCGCCGTACGTCCTGGACCGCCTCGCCGAGGCCGGTCACGAGCCCGCCGTCCGCTCCCTGGCCCTCGACGCCGCACACCGTGCGGCCCGTCTCTCCCCGCCCCCGCCCGTCGCCGGCGTCGCGGGGCTCAACCGGGTCATCTACGACGCCGGCCACGCCCAGCGGCTGCCCGGCCGCACCGTGCGCACCGAGGGCCTGGGCGCGTCCTCCGACAGCTCCGTCAACCACGCCTACGACGGCCTCGGCGCCACCTTCGCGCTCTACGCCGACGTCTTCGGCCGACACTCGATCGACGACCGGAACCTGCGGCTGGACGCCAGCGTCCACTACGGCCGCAACTACGACAACGCCTTCTGGAACGGCCACCAGATGGTGTTCGGCGACGGCGACAACGTGGTGTTCGGCGACTTCACCGCCTGCATCGACGTCATCGGCCACGAACTCACCCACGGCGTCACCCAGTTCACCGCCGGGCTGGAGTACCAGGACCAGCCCGGCGCGCTCAACGAGTCGGTCTCCGACGTCTTCGGCTCGCTGGTCAAGCAGTACTCGCTGCACCAGAGCGCCGCCGACGCCGACTGGCTGATCGGCGCCGGGCTGCTCGCCCCGGGCGTCCAGGGCGTGGCGCTGCGCTCGATGAAGGCGCCCGGCACCGCCTACGACGACCCGCAGCTCGGCAAGGACCCGCAGCCCGCGCACATGCGGGACTACGTGAACACCTCCCAGGACAACGGCGGGGTGCACATCAACTCCGGCATCCCCAACCACGCGTTCTACCTGCTGGCCACCGCGCTCGGCGGCTCGGCCTGGGAGCGCGCGGGGCGGATCTGGTACGACGCGCTGACCGGGCGCACGCTGCCCGCCGACGCCGACTTCACCGCCTTCGCCCGGGCCACCGTGGCCGCCGCCAAGGCCCGCTACCCCGACGACGGGTCGGTCGCGGACACCGTCACCGCCTCCTGGGCGCAGGTCGGGGTCAGCCCGGGGTGACGGAGCGCGTCTGAAGGGTGGTTGAGACCGGGTTGAGGCGGGCTTAAGGTCACGGTCCGGGAAAAGCCCGGCAAAACCCCTCCCTGCGTAGCACCATGGACACCATGCGTATCCAGGTGACCCGGACCGGCGGCTTCGCGGGGATCGTCCGCCAGGCGGAGATCGACACCGCCGACCGCACGGACGCCCCGCACGTGCACGCACTCGCCCGCGAGGCCGTCGCGGGCGGGCTGCGCGCACCCTCGTACGGGGTGCCGGACGGCTTCCACTACGAGATCACCGTCGACGGCCGGTCGGTGTACTGCGCCGACCCGAAGCTCACCGACTCCCAGCGGGAGCTGGTCTCCCTGGTGCTGCGCGAGGGTGCGTAGCACCGGGGAGGCCGGGCCCTCGGATTCCCGCCGGGGGTGAACTCCCTTGTCAGGAGACCCGGTTCAGAAGCCCAGCTTGCGCAGCTGCTTGGGGTCGCGCTGCCAGTCCTTGGCGACCTTGACGTGCAGGTCCAGGTAGACCGGCGTGCCGAGCAGCGCCTCGATGTGCTTGCGGGCGGTGGTGCCGACGTGCTTGAGCCGCGCGCCCTTGGCGCCGATCACGATCGCCTTCTGGCTCTGCCGCTCGATGTAGACGTTGGCGTGGATGTCCAGCAGCGGGCGGTCCGCCGGGCGGCCCTCGCGCGGCAGCATCTCCTCGACCACCACGGCCAGCGAGTGCGGCAGTTCGTCGCGCACGCCCTCCAGCGCGGCCTCGCGGATCAGCTCGGCGACCATGATCTGCTCGGGCTCGTCGGTGAGGTCGCCGTCCGGGTAGAGCTGGTCGCCCTCCGGCAGCAGCTTGGTGAGCAGGTCGGCGACCAGTTCCACCTGCTTGTCGCCCACGGCGGAGACCGGGATGATCTCGGCCCACTCGAAGCCCAGCTCGACACCGAGCTGCTGGATGGCGATCAGCTGCTCGGCCAGCCGCTTGGAGTCGACCAGGTCGGTCTTGGTGACGATGGCGACCTTCGGGGTCTTCTTGATCCCGGCGATCTCCTTGGCGATGAACTTGTCGCCGGGGCCGATCTTCTGGTCGGCGGGCAGGCAGAAGCCGATCACGTCGACCTCGGCCCAGGTGGTGCGGACCAGGTCGTTGAGGCGTTCGCCGAGCAGGGTGCGCGGCTTGTGCAGACCGGGGGTGTCGACCAGCACGAGCTGGGCGTCCGGGCGGTGCACGATGCCGCGCACGGTGTGCCGGGTGGTCTGCGGGCGGTCGGAGGTGATCGCGACCTTCGTCCCCACCAGGGCGTTGGTCAGGGTCGACTTGCCCGCGTTGGGCCGGCCGACGAAGCACGCGAACCCGGAGCGGTACGAGGAGGAAGGGGCATTCATGGACTCCATTCTCCCTGATCACCGGAGCCCCGCCGTCCAGGCCCCACCCCCGGGGTGCTCACGGCGCGCTCAGCCCTTCTTCCCGCCCTTGCCGCCGGTGGGGACGAGCGAGACCACCACCAGCACCAGCAGGAATCCGAGCGAGCCGAACAGCCAGAGCTCCGACCCGGTCTCCTGCCACTTGCCGAGCCCCATCACGAACAGCAGCAGCCCGGCGAAGAACGCCACCGCCCCCATGCCCCAGCCCCCTCACCGAGTCCACTCCCCCGGTGAGATTATCTGCCTGGCATGGGTGGAGACCATGCCGGCCGGTACGGTCACCGAAGGCCCGCCACGGGCCCCCGGCTGTCCCGCACGGGACCCACGACGGGCCTCAGCGCGCCTCGGCGGCCACCCGCAGCGCCCCGTCCGGCCCGGCCAGCAGCACCGGCGTCCCGGCTCCACCCAGGTCCCGTACGGCCGCCAGGTCCGCCTCGGCTGGCTGCTCCGCCTCGCTCACCACGGCGGCCGCCTCCAGCGACCTGGCGCCGCTGGCCACCGCCATCGCCACCGCCGTCTGGAGGGCGCTCAACCGCAGCGACTCCAGCGCGACCGTCCCGGCCACGTAGGTGCGTCCGGTCTCGTCACGCACCGCGGCCCCCTCGGCGACGCCGTTGCGGGCGCGGGCCGAGCGGGCCAGGGTGATGATCTTCTTGTCTTCGGGGTCGAGCTCGACGATGTCACTCATGCCGCCGAGCATAGGCACCTGTCAGGGGTCAGTGGCCGACCGGGTGGGTCGGCCCGGTGTTCGGGTTGAGGACCTTGACGAAGGTCTTCGCCGACCCGGACGGCAGCCCCTCCTCGCGCGAGATCCGCTTGCGCCAGAACGGGTTGTCGTGCGGCAGGTGGCTGCTCACCCGGCCGTACATCCCGAAGGTGGTCACGACGATCCCGAAGAGGAACGCGAACAGCACGTTCGACATCCGGAAGTTGAGGATGTTCGCATCCGGCCGCCCGAGCACCGCCAGCCCGTAGAAGCCGGACAGCACGAACAACAGGCCCACCGCCATGTTGAGGTTGGACGCGAAGTTCCCGCCGACCACCGCCCCGAGCACCAGGACCGCGCCCGCCACGATGGACAGGATGCTCAGCGCCCCGTTGGTCGACAGTCCGGCGATCCGGTCGCCGTGGGTGGCCAGGAAGCCGGGATGGTCGGCCAGCCCCAGAGACCCGAACACGATCAGGAAGATCCCCCCGAGCCCCGCCCCGACCCGCCACACCGAGGCGAGCCGTTTGTCGACGGTCGGCAGCAGTTTGTCTTGCAGCGTCATGGCGACCTCCAGAGCTCGGCCATGGTCAGGCTGTGCCTAGGGCGTGCCTAGCTGTAGGGGTGGCTCCCCTGCATGTGCGGCACCTCGTGCATGTAGAGCGAACCGCACTGCTGGCAGCAGCGCAGCCCGGTGCCCCACTCCTCCTCGGGTCGCGTCTCGGCGTCGTCGGACATCGTCCGGCCGCAGAGAGCCGTCGACAGGTCCTCGTCCCGCACCACGTGCCAGGACTTGGCTCCGCCGGCCGCCCCCTGCGGGCCGTACTCCGCCCGGAGTTTGTGCGTCATGCCCTCCATGGTCGCTCGGCGGCGGCCGGCCCGCTACTCGCCCGGGAGCTCCCCGGCCTCCTCGCCGCGGCGGGCGGGGGCGGCGACCATGGAGCCGATCCGGTTGCGGCGCCCCGCCGAGGACTCGGCGGTCAGCCGGATGCCGGTCAGGCCGCCCTCGACCGGTTCGGGCAGCGGGATCTCGCAGGACGAACCGGGGATCGGGACCCGGCCCAGGTGCTTGGCCAGCAGGCCGCCGACGGTCTCGACGTCCTCGTCCTCCAGCTCGATGCCGAACAGCTCGCCCAGGTCCTCCACCAGCAGCCGGGCGGTGATCCGGTACGAGCCGTCGCCGAGGTCCTCCACCGGGGCGATCTCCCGGTCGTACTCGTCGGTGATCTCGCCGACGATCTCCTCCAGGATGTCCTCGATGGTGACCAGGCCGGCCGTGCCGCCGTACTCGTCGATCACGATCGCCACGTGCGAACGGCGCTGCTGCATCTCGCGCAGCAGATCGCCGGCCGGCTTGGAGTCCGGGACGAAGACGGCCGGGCGCATCACCGCGCCCACCTCCTCGGACTCCGCCTCCCGGTTGATGTGGGTGCGCCGCACCAGGTCCTTGAGGTAGACGATGCCGACCACGTCGTCCTCGTTGTCGCCGACCACCGGGATGCGCGAGAAGCCCGAGCGCAGCGCCAGGGTGAGCGCCTGCCGGACGGTCTTGTGCCGCTCGATCATCACCAGGTCGGTGCGCGGCACCATCACCTCGCGCACGATGGTGTCGCCCAGCTCGAAGACCGAGTGCACCATCCGGCGCTCCTCGTCCTCGATCAGGTCGTCCTTCTCGGCGAGGTCCACCAGGGCCCGCAGCTCCGCCTCGGAGGCGAACGGACCCTCCCGGTAGCCCTTGCCCGGGGTCAGCGCGTTGCCGAGCAGGATCAGCAGCCGCGGGATCGGACCCAGCACCGCGGCCAGCGGCAGCAGCACGAAGGACGCCGCGGTCGCGGTGGTGAGCGGGTGCTGGCGCCCGATCGTGCGCGGCGAGACCCCCATCGCGACGAAGGACACCAGCACCATCACGCCGAACGCCAGCAGCACGGCCTGCCAGGTCGGGCTGACGTTGCGCACGCACACCACGGTGACCAGGACGGCCGCCGCCATCTCGCTGGCCACCCGGATCAGGGTGGCCAGGTTGAGGTAGCGGATCGGGTCGGAGGCGACGGTCAGCAGCCGCGCGGAGCCGCGCCGTCCGCTGCGCACCGCCTCCTCCGCCCGGAACCGGGAGACCCGGGAGATGCCCGCCTCGGCGCACGCGGCCAGCCAGCCGAGCACGACGAGCAGCACGGCGCCGAGGATGAAGCTCGTACTCTCACCACTCACAGGGGTTCGGGCTCCGCGCTCAGTGGGTGGTGGGGGCCGGGGAGATGCCGCCGAGGCCGCGGCCCGCCCGCCAGTCGTCCAGGATGCGCTTCTGGAGGGCGAACATCTCCTCCTCTTCCTCCGGCTCCTCGTGGTCGTAGCCGAGGACGTGCAGCACGCCGTGCACGGTGAGCAGCTGCAGCTCCTCGTCCATCGAGTGCTTGGAGGGGGCCGCCTTGCCCTGCTGCTCGGCGACCTCGGGGCAGAGCACGATGTCGCCGAGCAGGCCCTGCGGCAGCTCCTCGCCCTCCTTGCCGGGACGCAGCTCGTCCATCGGGAAGGACATCACGTCGGTGGGCCCGGGGAGGTCCATCCACTGGATGTGCAGCTCCTCCATCGCCGCACCGTCCACCAGGATCACGGACAGTTCGGACTGCGGGTGGATCCGCATCTTGTCCAGTGCGAAGCGGGCGACGTCGAGGATGGCTTCCTCGTCGGCGTCCCAACCGGACTCGTTGGCGATGTCGATCGACATGACGGGCTGTGTGCTCAGCTTTCGGTGCGATGGGACTGTCGGGGTGCGCGGAGCGCGGTGGCCTTGCCGGGGCGCCGCTGGGCGGGCTTGCGGGCCGCCGGGGCGACCTCCTCGGCCTCCTGGCGGGCGTCCCAGCGCTCGTAGGCGTCCACGATCCGGCCGACCAGCTTGTGGCGGACCACGTCGGTGCTGGTGAGGACGGAGAAGTGGATGTCCGGCACGTCGGCCAGGATCTCCTGGACGACCTTGAGACCGCTACGGGTACCACTCGGGAGGTCGATCTGGGTGGTGTCGCCGGTGACCACCACCCGGGAGTTGAACCCGAGGCGGGTGAGGAACATCTTGATCTGCTCGGGCGAGGTGTTCTGGGCCTCGTCGAGGATGATGAAGGCGTCGTTGAGGGTCCGACCGCGCATGTACGCGAGCGGCGCGACCTCGATGGTGCCGGACGCCATCAGGCGTGGGATCGAGTCCGGGTCGATCATGTCGTGCAGCGCGTCGTACAGCGGGCGCAGGTACGGGTCGATCTTCTCGTAGAGGGTGCCGGGCAGGAAGCCCAGCCGCTCGCCCGCCTCGACCGCCGGACGGGTCAGGATGATCCGGTTGACCTCCTTGGCCTGGAGGGCCTGGACGGCCTTGGCCATCGCCAGGTAGGTCTTGCCGGTGCCGGCCGGGCCGAGGCCGAAGGTGATCGTGTGCCTGTCGATCGCGTCGACGTAGCGCTGCTGGTTGAGGGTCTTGGGGCGGATCGTGCGGCCGCGGTTGGACAGGATGTTCGCGGTGAACACCTGGGACGGGGCCGGGGAGTCCGGGTCCTCCTCCTGGCTGCGGAGCATGGCGATCGAGCGCTCCACGGCGTCCTCCGTCAGGGGCTGGCCGGTGCGCAGCACCAGCATCATCTCGTTGAAGAGCCGCTGCACGAGGGCGACCTCGGCCCGGACTCCGGTGGCGGTCACCTCGTTGCCGCGCACGTGGATGTCGGCGGCGGGGAAGCCCTGCTCGATCACGCGCAGCAGCGAGTCCGCGGTGCCGAGCAGGGTGACCATCGGGTGCTTCTCAGGGATGACGATCCGGGCGCTGACACGGCCGTCGTCGGCCGGGTCGGGGCGCGACTGTCCGTTGGTACGGGTCTGCGATGTGTCACTCATAGGTCGGCGCTGGGGCCTGCCTCATCCCATCCGTGGTGTCGGGTGCCGCTCGGTGTCTCCGGGGCACCAGGGTACGCCGCGAGCGTGATCGCCGTGGCGGGCGGCGGGGCCGCACCCGATGATGCTGCGGCAGTTCGGGGGCCGACGCGAACCCTTTTTCCCGCCGTTCACGACGTTCACGACGTTCACAGCGCTCGCGGCGCGCCTGCTCTTCCCGGCGCTCACGGCGTTCGCGGCGTGCAAGGCGTGCAAGGCGTGCAAGGCGCTCACGGCGTGCAGGGCGTTCACGACGGGCGGCGGGCCGGGACGGGCACCCGGTCGAGGTCGGCGGCCAGCACCAGCTCCCCGTCGAAGTGCTTGCGGGCGTCGGCCAGGTGCTGGCCGAGGTCCGGGTAGCGCTGGGAGAAGTGGGTCAGCACCAGGGTGCGCACCCCGGCCTCGGCGGCGACCTTGGCGGCCTGTCCGGCGGTGAGGTGGCCGTGCTCCTCGGCGAGGCGGGCGTCGGCGTCGGTGAAGGTCGCCTCGACCACCAGCAGGTCGGTGCCCTCGGCGAGCCGGTGCACGCCCTCGCACAGCCGGGTGTCCATCACGAAGGCGAACTTCTGGCCCGGCCGCGGCTCGCTGACCTCGCCCAGGGTGACGGTGCGGCCGTCCACCTCGATCGCACCCTCGTGCTGGAGCCGGCCCACCGCCGGCCCGTGCACGCCGAGCGCGGCGAGCCTCTCCGGCACCAGCCGGCGGCCGTCGGGCTCGGACAGCCGGTAGCCGAAGGACTCCACCGGGTGGTCCAGCCGGACGGCGTCCAGCGCGAAGCGGGCGCCGGGCGCGGGCAGCGGCCCGGGCTCGTCGATCGGCCGGGGCCGCAGCACGGCGGTCTCGTGGTAGGCGGTGGAGTGCCGCAGCCGCTCGAAGTAGACCTCGCCGGAGGCCGGGAAGTAGACGTCGACCGGGTGCGGGACGCGGTCGAGGTTGATCCGCTGGATCACCCCGGCGAGGCCCAGGCAGTGGTCACCGTGGAAGTGGGTGACCGCGATCCGGGTGATCTGGGTGGCCGTGACCCCGGCGTGCAGCATCTGGCGCTGGGTGCCCTCGCCGGGGTCGAACAGCAGGCCCTCGCCGTCCCAGCGCAGCAGGTAGCCGTTGTGGTTGCGGTGCCGGGTGGGCACCTGGCTGGCGGTGCCGAGGACGACGAGTTCGCGCTGGGACACGTGCGGTCAGACCATGCGCTCGGTCATCGACATGCCGCCGAGTACGTGGACGTGCGCGTGGAAGACGGTCTGCCCGGCGCCCGCACCGGTGTTGAAGATCAGCCGGTAGTCCTCGATGCCCTCGTCCCTGGCCACCGCGCCCGCCTCGGCGAGCAGCTCGCCGGCGATCTCCGGCTCGGCGGCGGCCAGCGCGGCCGCGTTCGGGTAGTGCACGTGCGGGATCACCAGGACGTGCACGGGCGCCTTGGGGGCGATGTCGCGGAAGGCGAGGGTGCGCTCGCCCTTGCGCACCACGGTCGCCGGGATCTCGCCTGCCACGATCTTGCAGAACAGGCAGTCGGGCTGCGGCTCGCCGGCCATGGTTCTCTCCTCGGGATCGGTACGTGGGTGGTGGGGCCGTACGGGCGCAGCCTAGCCGAGCGAGGCTACGGCCTGCTGGTACTCCTGGAGGTGCTTCCAGCGCACCGCGCGCATGCCGACGACGTCTCCTTCGTCCGTGTCGAAGTCCTCGGTGAGGAAGGCGACCGCGAGGATGACGAAACCGATCAGCCAGCGCCTGGTGAGCCGCCACGTGTTCGGCCGCATCACGCCCTTGCGGCGCACCACCCGCATCGCCATGATCCCCTTGCCCACGCTGAAGCCGGTCAGCCGGGCGAGCACCACCTGGTTGAGGAAGGACGCGGCGAGGCCGACCACCAGCAGCGCCACGAAGTAGGGCACCACCGGCCCACCGCTCTGCACGGCGTGGCCGGCCACGTGCCCGGTCTTCGGGCGGCTCGCGGCGTTGGCGGCGACGAAGCCGAGGCCGATCGCGAACAGCCAGTCCAGCACGATCGCCAGGAACCGCCGGCCGCCGCCCGCCTCCTTGGGGCAGGGCGGCAGCGCCCGCCGCGGCTGCTCCGGCTGCGGGTAGGGGTTCGGGTACGGCTGCGCGTACCCCTGCGGTGCGGGTGCCTGCGGCTGCGCGTACCCCTGCGGTGCGTACCCCTGCAGCGGGTACGGCTGTGCCGGCGGGTACGGCTGCTGCGCCTGCGGGTACGGCTGTGCCGGCGGCTGCGGCTGCTGTGCGTAAGGATTCTGGCCGTACTGCGGCGGCGGGTAGCCCTGCGCCATCTGGTTCCCCCGTGAGCTGTGGATCAAGAAACAGCCCCGCATCCTACCCACGCCCCCGCGCTCCGGAGCAGGAGGTCGGACGGGCCGACTTCCTGCTCCGGACGCCCTGCTCCGGTTTTCCCGCTCCGGAGGTCAGGCCGCCCCGCTACGCCCAGGGCAGCGGCGGCGCCGTACGGGCCGGGGTCTCGGCGAGCTTCGCCAGGGCGAGCCGCACGCCCTCGGCCAGCTGCGGGTCCTCGCCGGCCACCCAGTGGTGCGGGGCGAACGGCACCTCGACGTCCGGGTCGACGCCGTGGTTCTCCAGGCCCCAGCCGTAGTTCTCCACCCAGAACGCGTACTTGGGCTGGGTGACCAGGGTGCCGTCGACCAGCCGGTAGCGGCTGTCGATGCCGATCACCCCGCCCCAGGTGCGGGTGCCGACCACCGGGCCGATCCCGAGCGCCTGGACGGCGGCGTTGACCACGTCGCCGTCCGAGCCGGTGAACTCGTCGGCGAGCGCGACCACCGGGCCGCGCGGGGCGTCCGCCGGGTAGGGCACCGGGTGGTCGGTGTCCCGGATGACGTCCCAGCCGATGATCCGGCGGGCCAGCTTCTCGATCACCAGCTGCGAGGTGTGGCCGCCCCGGTTCCCGCGGACGTCGACGACCAGGCCCTCCCTGGCCATCTCGCTGCTCAGGTCGCGGTGCAGCTGGGCCCAGCCGGCCGTCTGCATGTCGGGCAGGTGCAGGTAGCCCAGCCGCCCGCCGGACAGCTCGCGCACCGCGGCCCGCCGCCCGGCCACCCAGTCGTGGTAGCGCAGCGCCTCCTCGTCGGCGAGCGGGACGACCACCGGGTGGCGCCGGTCGGTGCCGTCCTTGCCGGCCACGGTCAGCTCGACCGGCTGCCCGGCGGTGCCGGCCAGCAGCGGGGCCGGGCCGGTGACCGGGTCCACCGGGCGGCCGTTGACGGCGAGCACCGCGTCGCCCGGGCGGATCGCGGCGCCGGGCGCGGCCAGCGGCGAGCGGGCCCTGGGGTCGGAGGACTCCCCGGGCAGGATCCGGGCGATCCGCCACTGCTCGCCGTCCCGGACCAGGTCGGCGCCGAGCAGGCCTTGGCACCGGGCCGGCTCGGTGTACCGGCCGTACGGCAGCACGTAGGCGTGCGAGGTGCCGAGTTCGCCGTGCACCTCCCAGAACAGGTCGACCAGTTCGTCGTGCGAGCCGACCCGCTCGACCAGCGGCCGGTAGCGCTCCAGCACCCCGGCCCAGTCGACGCCGGAGAGGTCGGGGCGCCAGAAGTTGTCCCGCATCAGCCGGCCGTTCTCGGCGAACATCTGCCGCCACTCGGCGGCCGGGTCGACGGTCACCCGCAGCCGGGCGAGGTCGACGGTGGTCTCCTCGTCGTCGCCGCCCTTGTGGTCGGCCGGGACGATCCGCAGCTCGCCCTCGTCCAGCACGGCCGCCCGGGTGCCGTCCGCGCTGACCGCGAAGTCGTCCAGGCCGTGCACCAGCTGCTCGACCCGGCGCTTCCTCAGGTCGAAGCGCTCCAGCACCGGGCGGGGCCGGTCGTCGTCCAACGAGGCGGCCTCGTCACCGAGTTCGCCCATCAGCGGGGCCCTGGTCCAGAGCACGCCGTCCTTGGCGGCGGCCAGCTCCTCGAAGCGGCCGCCCTCGACCGGGAAGGGCACGATCCGGTCGGCGATGCCGTCCAGGTCCACCCTGGTCACGGGCGCGGCGTCGGCCGATGCCTCCTCGCCGTCCGCCTTCCTGGCCTTCGGCTCGTCCTCCTCCCCGCCGAGCGGGCGCCCGGCCCGCTGCGGCCCGAACGGAGAGGGCGTGTCGGCGGCCAGCGTGACCAGGTAGGGGCGGCAGCCGTTCGGGAAGGACAGGTCGAAGACGTGCGCGTCGTAGACCGGGTCGAAGTTGCGCACCGACAGGAAGGCCAGGTAGCGGCCGTCCGCGGTGAAGGAGGGCGAGGTGTCCACGAAGCGCGGCTGGGTGACCTCGCCGACCGTCCGGGTGGCCAGGTTGGCCAGCACGATCTGGCGCAGCGAGTGCGGGCCCATCCCGCGCACCGGGCGCGACCAGGCCAGCCAGGCCGAGTCCGGGCTGAAGGCCGGCCCGCCGGGCTCGCCGTCGGTGCTGCGGTCCAGCTCGTGCACGGCGCCGTCGGCCAGCGCGACCAGCAGCACCCGGCCGTCGTGCACGCCGAGCGCGGCCTGCTTGCCGTCCGGGGAGACCGCCAGCGAGTTGACCCGGCCGAGCTGCCCCGCGGCCAGCCGGCGGCGCTCGGCGCCGTGCAGGTCGGGGGCGTACTCCAGGGCGTCCTCGCCCTCGGCGTCGGACACCCACAGCACGCCCTGGGCGCCGTCCTCGCCCGGCACCACCCGGACCAGGCGCCCGCGCACGCCCGGGGTCTCGTCCAGCACCCGGGCCGGGCCCTCGCGGTGGGTCAGCCAGTGCACGCTGCCGCGCACCACCACGGCACTGCCCCGGCCGGTGCGGTCGGGGGCGACGGACTCCAGCCAGTGCGCGGCGGGCACCGGGCGGGGGCGGCGCCCGGCCCGCGGGCCGGCCGGCCGGACGTCGAGCCGGCGCGGCTCGGCGCCCTCCAGGTCGTCCAGCAGCCAGAGGTCGCCGGCCCGGTGGAAGACCACCCGGGTGCCGTCGGTGGTGGCGTTGCGGGCGTAGAAGCCGTCCGGGTCGGCGGTGTGGCGGCGCAGGTCGGTGCCGTCCGGGCGGCTGGACCACAGTTCGCCGACGCCCTCGTGATCGGACAGGAAGGCGATCCTGCCGCCCTGCCCGCCCTCCCCGGCCACCCACAGTGGCGAGTCCAACTGCCCGTCCAGCTCCGCGTGGACGCGGGCGAACTCGTCCCGGCCGAGCCACAGCTTGCCGGCCCGCCCGCCCCGGTACCGCTTCCACCAGGCCGGATCGAGGCCGGTGACGCTGTTCAGGAGCACCCGGTCCCCGCCCGGCTCGAAGGCGAGCCCGCCGACCGGCCCGTACGGCAGCCGCTGCGGCTCGCCGCCGTCCAGCGGCACGGCGTGCGCCCAGGTGCGGCGCGAACTGGCCTCACCGGCGCTGGTGACGGCGATCGGGCTGCCGTCGGCCGTCCAGCCGATCACCCGGGTCCGGTTGCTGCCCCAGTGGGTGAGCCGACGCGACGGGCCGCCGTCCACCGGCACCACGTGGACCTCGGGGGCGCCGTCCCGGGTGGAGGTGAAGGCGAGGTGCCGCCCGTCCGGGGAGAACCTCGGGTGGTGGACCGGCAGGTGGTCCGCCGTCAGCCGCCAGGCCCGGCTCCCGTCCAGCGGGGCGAGCCAGAGGTCGTCCTCGGCGACGAAGGCGACCAGGTCGCCGTGCAGGTGGGGATGGCGCAGGTAGGCGCCCGCCGAGGTGCTCGGGGAGGTGCTCAGGGAGTCCGTCACCCGGCCAGCCTAGGCAGGTGCGCGTACGATCCGCGCCGTTTTTCCCAGACTCCCGGCACCACCCGCGGACGGCGGCCGGGGCCGCCCCGGCCGCCGTTACGACCAGCGGCCGGTACGCCCGAGCAGCAGCGCGCCGGCGGCCACCCCGGCGGTGGAGGTGCGCAGCACCGAGGGGCCCAGCCGGTACGGCTTGGCGCCCGCCTCGGCGAACGCGGCCAGCTCCTCCGGGGAGACCCCGCCCTCCGGGCCGACCACCAGAAGAAGGTCGCCGCGCTCCGGCAGCCCGGCATGCGCCAGCGGCTCGGCGCCCTCCTCGTGCAGCACGGCGGCGAACGCGGCCTGTGCCAGCACCGGTGCCAGCTGCCTGGTGGTCATCGGCTCGCGGACCTCGGGGAAGCGCAGCCGGCGGGACTGCTTGCCCGCCTCCCGGGCCGTGGCCCGCCACTTGGCGAGCGCCTTGGCGCCGCGCTCGCCCTTCCACTGGGTGATGCAGCGCGAGGCGGCCCACGGGATCACCACGTCCACGCCGACCTCGGTCATGGTCTCCACGGCCAGCTCACCGCGGTCGCCCTTGGGCAGCGCCTGGACCACCACGATCCGCGGCGCGGGCTCCGGCTCCCGGCGCACGGCGGCGACCGTCACGTCGATCGCGTCCTTGCCGAGCACCTCGGCGACCGTGCCGTCCACGCCGAGCCCCAGCCCGTCGGCCAGGGTCACCGCCTCGCCCGGCTCCAGCCGCTTCACCGCGGCCGCGTGCCGCCCCTCCGGGCCGTCCAGGCGCACCACGGCCCCGGGCACGGCGGCGGCGATCCGCTCGGTCTCGACGACGAAGACGGGCGCGGTCATGACGGAGAACCTCCAGGAGTGGGACGGAAACACGGAAGAGGTGCCGGGGGCCTTCCCCCGGCACCCCTCCGCGGACGGCTACCGGCCGTTAAAGGCGTCCTTCAGCCGGGAGAAGAGGCCCTGCTGGCCCGGCGCGAACTGGCCGGCCGGCCGCTCCTCGCCGCGCAGCACCGCGAGGCGGCGCAACAGCTCCTCCTGCTCGGCGTCGAGCTTGCCGGGCGTCTTCACCTCGACATGCACTATCAGGTCGCCCCGGCCGCCACCGCGCAGGTGGGTGATGCCCCGGCCGTGCAGCGGGATCGACTGGCCGGACTGGGTGCCGGGCCGGATGTCGACCTCCTCCAGGCCGTCCAGGGTCTGCAGCGGCACCTGGGTGCCGAGCGCGGCCGCCGTCATCGGGATGGTGACGGTGCAGTGCAGGTCGTCCCCGCGCCGCTGGAAGATGGTGTGGGCGGTCTCGGCGATCTCGACGTACAGGTCGCCGGCCGGGCCGCCGCCGGGGCCGACCTCGCCCTCGCCGGCCAGCTGGATCCGGGTGCCGTTGTCGACACCGGCCGGGATCTTGACGGTCAGGGTGCGGCGGGCCCGCACGCGGCCGTCGCCGGCGCACTCCGGGCACGGGGTCGGCACGACGGTGCCGAAGCCCTGGCACTGCGGGCAGGGGCGGGAGGTCATGACCTGGCCCAGGAAGGACCGGGTGACCTGGGAGACCTCGCCCTTGCCGCGGCACATGTCACAGGTCTGCGCCGAGGTTCCGGGGGCCGCGCCCTCGCCGCTGCAGGTGGTGCAGGTGACGGCGGTGTCGACCTGGAGCTCCTTGGTGGTGCCGAAGGCGGCCTCCTCCAGGGTGATCTCCAGCCGGATCATGGCGTCCTGGCCGCGGCGGGTGCGCGAGCGCGGGCCGCGCTGGCCGGCCGCGGCGCCGAAGAAGGCGTCCATGATGTCGGAGAAGCCGAAGCCCGCCGCGCCGGCGCCGAAGCCGCCCGCACCGCCGCCGCCGCCCGGGGACAGCGGGTCCCCGCCGAGGTCATAGACCTGACGCTTCTGCGGGTCGGAGAGCACCTCGTAGGCGGCGTTGATCTCCTTGAACCGCTCCTGCGTCTTCGGGTCCGGGTTGACGTCCGGGTGCAGTTCGCGTGCCAGGCGCCGGAACGCCTTCTTGATCTCGTCCTGCCCCGCATCCCGTCGGACGCCGAGTACCGCGTAGTAGTCCGTGGCCACCAAATGCTCCGCTTGTTCCGCCTGTAGTAGTGCTGCGACTGGACGCCCCCGTTAGATTTCTAACGGCGGCCTTTGCTAGGACTCGGCCAGGATCTGGCCCACGTACCGCGCCACCGCTCGCACCGCCCCCATTGTGCCCGGGTAATCCATCCGGGTCGGACCGATCACACCCAGTTTGGCCACGCTCTCGTCGCCCGAACCGTAGCCGACCGAGACGATCGAGGTGGAAGTCAGCCCCTCGTAGGTGTTCTCCCGCCCGATCCGGACCGTCATCGCGGCGTCCGCGGTCTCACCCAGGAGGCGGAGCAGGACGACCTGCTCCTCCAGGGCCTCCAGCACCGGCTGGATGGTGAGCGGGAAGTCGTGCCCGAAGCGGGTCAGGTTGGCCGTGCCGGCCAGCATGATCCGCTCCTCGTTCTGTTCGGCGAGGGTCTCGAACAGCGTCGCCAGGACCGTGCTGACGGTCGGCCGGTCGACCTGCTCGAAGTGCGCCGGGAGTTCCTCCAGCAGTCCGGGGACCTCCGGGAGGCGCCGGCCGGTGGCTCTCGCGTTGATCCGGGCCCGCAGGTCCGCCAGCACCGTCTCGCCGACCGCGCCCGGGCAGTCGACCATCCGCTGCTCGACCCGACCGGTGTTGGTGATCAGCACCAGCATCACCTTGGCCGGGGCCAGCGCCACCAGCTCGATGTGCCGGACGGTGGAGCGCGACAGCGAGGGGTACTGCACCACCGCGACCTGCCGGGTCAGCTGGGCGAGCAGCCGCACGGTGCGGGCGACCACGTCGTCCAGGTCGACCGCGCCGTCCAGGAAGTGCCGGATGGCCCGGCGCTCGGGGGCGCTCATCGGCTTGATCTCGGCGAGCTTGTCGACGAAGAGGCGGTACCCCTTGTCGGTCGGGATGCGGCCGGCACTGGTGTGCGGCTGGTGGATGTAGCCCTCCTCCTCCAGCGCCGCCATGTCGTTGCGGACGGTCGCCGGCGACACCCCGAGGTTGTGCCGCTCCACCAGGGCCTTGGAACCGACCGGCTCCTCGGTGCCCACGTAGTCCTGCACGATCGCGCGGAGCACGGCGAGCTTGCGGTCGTCCAGCTGGCGGACCTCACCGGCCATGGGGCACGCACCTCCGTCTTCGCACGTTGTCCGACTGTGTCCCTTGCTGCTGCGGGCCGCTCCGGAAGGCCCCGGCCTTGGCACTCTGAACACGCGAGTGCCAAATCCGTACCTGCCAGTGTAAGGCCCGGGTCCTACGGCAGGAACGGCCCGACCGGGGTGATCCTCCCCGCAGTTCCGCCCACGGCCCGCGGGGCGCCGACGGTTCGATCCTCCCGGCGCCGGGATGGTGCCGGGAGGCCGTCCGGGTGGCAGCATCGATATCGACGGCGAACGGAGGAGCAAGCGATGTCGAGCTCGGGCCAGCACACCCGTTTCGCACCTGATCGCGGCCTGACCAGCCGCATGGTCGCGACGATGTTCGTGATCGGGCTGCTGTACGTCGGTTTCACGGGCCTGCTGATCGCGCTTCTGCGCGGCGCCTGGCCACTGATCGTCCTGCTGTCCGGCGGGCTGTTCGTCGCCCAGTTCTGGTTCAGCGACAAGATCACCGAGCGGGCGATGGGCGCCCGCCAGGTGTCCGCGGAGCAGTTCCCCCAGCTGCACGGCACCGTCGACCGGCTCTGCGCCCTGGCCGACATGCCCAAGCCCCGGGTGGCGGTCGCCGACAACGACATGCCGAACGCCTTCGCCACCGGCCGCAACCCGCAGAACGCGGTGGTCTGCGTGACCACCGGACTGCTGCGCCGGCTGGAGCCGGAGGAACTGGAGGGCGTCCTCGCGCACGAGCTGTCGCACGTCGCCCACCGGGACGTCGCGGTGATGACGATCGCCGGCTTCCTCGGCGTCCTCGCCGGGGCGATGACCCGGATCGCGATGTACGGCGGGTTCATGGGCGGCGGGCGCAACAACAACGACCAGAACGCGGCCATCGTGGCCCTGATCATCCCGCTGGTGTCGATGGTCGTCTACGCGATCAGCTTCCTGCTCACCCGGCTGCTGTCCCGCTACCGCGAGCTGGCCGCCGACCGCGCCGCCGCCCAGCTCACCGGCCGGCCCAGCGCACTGGCCGCGGCCCTCACCAAGGTGACCGGGCAGATCGCGGCCATCCCCACCGAGGACCTGCGCAAGTCGCAGCCGTACAACGCCTTCTACTTCGCCCCTGCGCTGAGCGCCCGGGAGACCGCCTCGCAGCTGTTCTCCACCCACCCGACGCTGGAGAAGCGGCTGGCGCAGCTGGCGAGGATCTCCGAGCAGCTCGGCCACTGACCCCCGATGTGAAAGGACCGCCGTGGGAATCCTGGACGCCCTGTTCGGCCGCACCAAGCCCGTCAAGCCCGACCTCGACCAGCTGTTCGGCGTGCCGTCCGCCGCGCTCACCCTGGAGGCCGGGGCCGGGTTCACCCCCACCGGGCTCGGCTCGGTCTGCTTCGCCGCCGTCGAGGGCGCGGCCTTCGTCCAGGTCGAGCAGCAGGTCCGGGCGCTGCTGGACGCCGACACCGAGCGCGGCGGCGTCCCGGTGGAGGCCTCCAGGGACGGCTACGGCTACTCCTGGCTGCTCGCCCGGCACCGGCCCGAGGAGCTGCCGGAGCTGGTGAACGACCTGCACGCGGTCAACAGCGAGCTGGAGGCGAACGGCTTCGGGCCGCAGCTGCTCTGCTCGCTCGTCGCCTTCCGCGACCCGCAGGGGCGGTCGCTGGCCCTGGTCTACCTCTACAAGCGGGGCACCTTCTACCCCTTCGCCCCGATGCCGGGCGGCGGGGAGAAGCGCAACAGCCCGCTGGAGCTGCAGGTCAACGCGATGCTGGGGAACGATCTGCGGCTGGAGAAGGACCTGAGCCGCTGGTTCCCGGTCTGGGGTGCGCCGGGTCTGTGACGGTGCGCGGGTGTCAGCCGCCGGTGGTCGAGCGGTACGCCTTCACGGCGGCGGCGAGGACCTCTTGGGTGTCCGTGGACGGCTTCCGGCCGGAGGAGTGCTGCACGACGAGGATCACGTCGCCCTGGCGGACGAAACCGGTGACCTTCTCGAACGGTTTCGAGCCCCCGGGGAAGGTCGAGGTGAAGTGGATCAGGAGGCTCTCGTCAGCCGGCACCCCGGCCGGCGTGACGGCCGCGGTCTCCCGGATCTTCGTGCCGTCCGTGAGTGTGGTGGTGAAGGAGGCGCAGCGCTTCGCGGCGCCGCGGATGGCGTCCATGACCTCGGCCGCTCGGCCGGGCGCGTAGCGGTCGAGCGACTCCCGGCCGAACCAGCCGTCGTCCTCGCCGCTGGTCGGCGGCCGTTCCAGGCCCACCGCCACGTTCTCCAGGGGTGGGGCGTGCGTCGTCGTGAAGGAGTCGACCTCGAGTTCGTCGCACCGAAGCGAGGCGATGGGGACGGGCGTGGCCGAAGCGGCGGTGGACGTCGGGTCGACCTCCACCGTGTTCAACCGGAACCCCCGGGGAAGCCGCTCCTGGGTCAGCAGGCCCGCACGCAGCCCGTCCTGCAGCGGCGCCCGACTGGAACTCGCAACGCTCTCCGGCCGGGCCTGCGAGTCGGCGGAGCACGCCGACACGCCGAAAACCACCAGAACGGCCCCACCCACCGCGCAGTGACGTGTGCGCACTGATCCACCCCCAGGATTCGTGATCGCCCGCACTCTCCCACATGTGCGCTCCCGGCTCTCACGTCCTCAGCACGCCGTCCGCTACAGCAGTCCGATGAGGAACCGGACCGCCAGGACGGAGCCGAGCAGCAGGAACCCGCCCAGGAGCCACAGCCCGACCGTCCAGGCCAGATCGGCGAGCCGGTCCCCGACGGTTCGCGGGGCCCCGTCCCAGGGGTCGCCGGGCCCGCCCCGGAAAGGTTCCGGGGCGGGAAGCGGGCCCGCGAGGTCCAGGCGCATGTGCTCCTCGGAGCAGTACGTGCGGTAGAGCACCTCGGCGGACCGGCGGTCGATCTCCAGGGCCAGCCACCCCTCGGGCAGCTCCAGACCCCCGCGGTCCGCCGTCCTGGGCTCCGTCCGGCCGCAGACGTCGCACAGCTCCAGGTCCTGGTCGTCCCCCGGTTCGTCCCGCTCCGGCACCCCACCACCGACGGCCTCGGCCGGTGCGGTGGCTTCCGCCGCACCGGCCGCCCCGGCGCCCCCGGTACTCGCCAGTTCCGACACGACGTACAGCACGAAGGCGGCCCCGAGGGCGGCCACGGCGGCGCCGGTGTACTGCGGCCAACAATCCTTCGCGAGGCCGAAGGCCGCCCCGGAGAGCACGAGGAACAGGAAGGTCCCGGCCCGGACGGCGCGGGAGTGGAAGCGGTGCATGCGGTGATCATGCCAGTGCCCGATCCCTATGATCACCCGTATGCGCAGCCGCCAGTACGGACCCGACCTGACCCCGCCGTGGAAGAAGCAACAGCCCGCCCCGGAGGTGCCCGCCGAGCGGGACCTGGTGGTCGAGGAGGCGGCGACCGGCTTCTGCGGGGCGGTGGTGCGCTGCGAGAGGACCGCCGAGGGCTTCACCGTCACCCTGGAGGACCGGTTCGGCAAGCACCGGGTGTTCCCGCTGGTGCCGCGCGGCTTCCTGCTGGAGGGCAGGGTCGTGACCCTGGTCCGCCCCACCGGCCCGGCGGCGCCGCGCACCCCGGCCCGCACCGCCTCCGGCTCGATCGCCGTCCCGAACGCCCGCGCCCGGGTCGCCCGGGAGTCCCGCATCTACGTCGAGGGCCGGCACGACGCCGAGCTGGTCGAACGGGTCTGGGGCGACGACCTGCGGATCGAGGGCGTGGTCGTCGAGTACCTGCGCGGCATCGACGACCTGCCCGCGATCGTCGCCGACTTCGCCCCCGGCCCGGGCCGCCGCCTCGGCGTCCTGGTCGACCACCTGCTCCCCGGCACCAAGGAGCACCGCATCGCCGCCCAGGTCACCGGCGACTCGGTACTGGTCGTCGGCCACCCCTACATCGACATCTGGCAGGCCGTGAAGCCCGCCTCCGTCGGCATCCCCGCCTGGCCCGCCGTCCCCCGCGGCGAGGACTGGAAGGAGGGCACCTGCCGCCGCCTCGGCTGGCCGGTGGACACCCCGGCGGCCTGGAAGCACATCCTCTCGAAGGTGAACTCCTACAAGGACCTGGAGCCCGAACTGCTGGGCCGGGTGGAGGAGTTGATCGACTTCACGGCCCTGCCGGGTCAGGAGTAGGTCTGGAACTCGGAGGTGTCCAGGGTGATGTCGAGCAGGTCGACCTGAATCGGATCACCGAATTTGGTGGTCCGCTCGGACCAGTACACCGGGGCACCCGAAGCCGTGTCGGTGGTCAGATCCGTGAGGAGCACGCACACGCCCTTGAGCGGATCGACGATGAGGTACGCCGGGATCCCGCCCTGGGCGTACATCTCACGCTTGGTCCGGTAGTCCCGGTGCGCGCTGGTCCTGGAGACCACCTCGACCACAACGGTCACCGCGGAGGCGGACAGCAAACGGCCCGCCTCCGGGACGACACCACGCTCGAAGACGACCAGATCCGGCTGGGGTTCGCTGGCCTCGCCGGAGATGATCAGATCCTGGGTCTGAAGCGCCCGCCATCGGGCGTAGGGGGTCTGGTGCTGAATCGCGGAGACGATGAGGTTGTGGACCATGTCCGGCCCGGCCATCATCACGATCTCCCCCCTGATGAGCTCGGCCTTGACGCCTTCCGGAACCTCCAGGTTCTCGAAGATTCCCATCATCCGATCATCGATGGCGGTCATAGCGCGCTCCCTCCGACGGCTGACCCCACGTTAACGACAATCAGTCCACCAGGTCACGCACGACCGCGTCCGCCAGCAGCCTCCCCTGGAGGGTGAGGGCGGCGCGCCCCTGCTCGTAGGGGCCGGCGGCGAGCAGGCCGTCGGCGAGGTGCCGGGCGGCGGACTTGCGGCCGGTGTCGGTGAGGAGGTCCAGGGGGATGCCGTCGACCAGGCGCAGTTCGAGGAGGATGCGCTCGACGCGGCGATCCTCGTCGGCCAGCACCTCGCGGGCCAGGGCCGGGGTGCGGTGCTCGGCCAGGGCCCGGGCGTAGGCGGCGGGGTGCTTGGCGTTCCACCAGCGGACGCCGCCGACGTGGCTGTGGGCACCGGGGCCCGCGCCCCACCAGTCGGCGCCGGTCCAGTAGAGCTCGTTGTGGCGGCAGCGGCCCTCGGGGGTGGTGGCCCAGTTGGAGACCTCGTACCAGGAGTAGCCGGCGGCCCCGAGCGCCTCCTCGGCGATCAGGTAGCGGTCGGCGTGCACGTCGTCGTCGATCATCGGCAGTTCGCCGCGCTTGACCCGGGCGGCGAGCCGGGTGCCCTCCTCGACGATCAGCGAGTACGCGGAGACGTGGTCGGGCCCGGCGCCGATGGCGGCGTCCAGGGAGGCCCGCCAGTCGTCGTCGGACTCGCCCGGGGTGCCGTAGATCAGGTCGAGGTTGACGTGCTCGAAGCCGGCCGCGCGGGCCTCGGCCACGCAGGCCTCGGGGCGGCCCGGGGTGTGGTGGCGGTCGAGCAGCCGCAGGACGTGCGGGCGGGCGCTCTGCATGCCGAAGGAGAGCCGGTTGTAGCCGCCCTCGCGCAGTTCGGCCAGGTACGCCGGGTCCACCGACTCCGGGTTGGCCTCGGTGGTGACCTCGGCGTCCTCGGCGAGCCCGAACTCCTCGCGGATCGCGGCAAGCATCTTCACCAGGTCGCGGGCGGGCAGCAGGGTCGGGGTGCCGCCGCCGAGGAAGACGGTCCGCACCGGGAGGTCCGTCTCCCCCAGCACCTTCCGGGCCAGCCGGATCTCGGCGACCACGTTGTCCGCGTACGTCTCCTGCGAGGCGACCGCCCCGGAGGATCGCAGCTCGGTGGCGGTGTAGGTGTTGAAGTCGCAGTAGCCGCAGCGGCTGGCGCAGTACGGCACGTGCAGGTAGAAACCGAACGGCCGCGAGCCCAGCCCGTCGAGGGCGTGCGCGGGCAGGGAACCGTCGGACGGCACCGGTTCGCCGTCGGGAAGTGCGGAGGGCATGAGCCCATTGTCCCGTACGACCCGCCCTACCCGGCGGGCCGTACGGGAACGGGGCCGGTCAGGCCTCGTTGGCGCCCGCGTACATCGCGGCCACCGCGTCCGCGTAGGTCCGCTCGACCACCGGGCGCTTGATCTTCAGGCTCGGGGTGAGCTCGCCGTGCTCGATGTCGAGGTCGCGGGGCAGCAGGTGGAACTTCTTGATCGTCTGCCAGCGCTGGAGGTCGGCGTTGACCCGCTTGACGAAGCCCTCGACCAGCTCGTGCACGGCCGGCTCGACGGCCAGCTCGGCGTAGGACTTGCCGGCCAGGCCGTGCTCGACGGCCCACGGCAGCAGGACCGCCTCGTCCAGGCCGATCAACGCGGTGCAGTAGTTGCGGCCGTTGCCGATCACCAGGATGTTGCTCACGAACGGGCAGACCGCCTTGAACTTGCCCTCGACCTCGCTGGGCGCCACGTACTTGCCGCCGGAGGTCTTGAACAGGTCCTTCTTGCGGTCGGTGATCCGCAGGAAGCCGTCCGGGGTGAGCTCGCCGATGTCTTCGGTGTGGAACCAGCCGTCCGGCTCCAGCACCTCGGCGGTCTTCTCCGGCAGGTTGTGGTAGCCGCGCATGACGCCCGGGCCGCGCAGCAGGATCTCGCCGTCCTCGGCGATCCGCACCTCGGTGCCGGGCAGCGGGCGGCCCACCGTGCCGATCCGCACGTCCTCCGAACGGTTGACGCAGGAGCCGGCGCTGGTCTCGCTCAGGCCGTAGCCCTCCAGGATCGGCACCCCGGCGCCGAGGAAGAAGTAGCCGATCTCCGGGGCGAGCGCGGCGCTGCCGGAGACCGCGCCGCGCAGCCGGCCGCCGAAGGCCGCCCGGATCTTCGCGTACACCAGCCGGTCGGCCAGCGCGTGCTGCATCCGCAGGCCCAGCGGGGCGGTTCCGGTACCGGTGGCGACCCGGCTCTCCTGGATCACCCGGGCGTACTCGCGGGCGACCCCGGCCGCCCACATGAAGATCTTGTACTTGGCGCCACCCTCGGCCCGGGCCCTGCCCGCGATGCCGTTGTAGACCTTCTCGAAGATGCGCGGCGCCGAGGCCATGACGGTCGGCCGGATCGCCGGCAGGTTGTGGATGATCCGGTCCACCCGGCCGTCCACCGCCATCACGTGCCCGGTGGCGATCTGCCCGGAGATCAGCGTCTTGCCGAACACGTGCGACAGCGGCAGCCACATGAAGTGCACGTCGTCGGGGCCCAGCAGCCCGCTGGCCTCCTGCGCCCGGCCCTCGTACGCCCAGCAGTCGTGCACCAGGCGCACGCCCTTGGGGCGGCCGGTGGTGCCGGAGGTGTAGATGAGAGTGGCCAGCTGCTCCTTGTCGAGCCCGTCGACGGCCTTCTCCACCGCGTCCGGGTGCTCCGCCAGGTACCGGGTGCCGCGCTCCTCCAGCTCGGCGAGGGTGAGCAGCTCCAGGCCGGCGCTCTCGGGGGCCTCGGCGGGCGCGTCGAAGAGGATCACGGTGCGCAGCCCGGGCAGCTGGTCGATCTGCCCGACGGCCTTGGCCAGCTGGGCCGCGTTCTCGGCGAACAGCGCCCGGGAGCCGGAGTCGGAGAGGATGAACGCGGTCTCGTCCGCGTTGGTGCTGGGGTAGACGGTGGTGATCGCGGCGCCCGCGCACATGGCGCCGAGGTCGGCGACGATCCACTCGATCCGGGTCGAGGAGGCCAGGGCGACCCGATCCTCGGGCCGGATGCCGAGCGCCATCAGGCCGGCGGCCACCGCCTTGACCCGGGCCGCGGTCTGCGCCCAGGTGAGCGAGCGCCACTGCTCGGCGCCGGGTGCGCCGTCGGCGGCCTGCTCGTCCACGGGCGAGGGGTAGCGGTAGGCCTCGGCGTTCGGGGTCAGGGCGACCCGCTCCAGGAACAGGTGGGCGACGGAGGCGGGGCGCGCGGCGACGAGGTCGGGCCTGCCGGAGTCGATCAGGGACTGCGCGGAACTCAACGAGGACCTCCGGGGGCGGGTGGCCGTCTGCGGGATTGTCGCGGCGTCCGTGGGGGCGGTCGCCGGGCCCCCGGTTCACCTGAGCGGTACCGGTCAGTAACAAAGGGGCAATCAGCAGCCTAGGGGGAAAGCGGTCATTCCGTAAGAGGGCGGCGCCCGACGGCACCTCCCCGCACCCCCGGTGCCGCACCCCCGCCGTTCGGCAAAGGCCCGGCAAACCTCCGGCTCCCACACGCCGAATGGCCTGTACGACACTACAGAACACCCAGAATTGGGGTGCGAACCCGACCCGCGACGACAAGAGTGTGCTAGTGCTGATCAGACTGCTCAGGGCGTACCTCCGCCCGTACTCCCGACCGATCACCCTGCTGGTGCTACTCCAGCTGGTGTCCACCCTCGCGGCGCTCTACCTGCCGACGCTCAACGCCGACATCATCGACGACGGCGTCGTCAAGGGCGACACCGGCTACATCCTGCGCGTGGGCGGAGTGATGATCGCGGTCACCGTCCTCCAGGCCCTCTGCTCCATCGGCGCCGTCTTCATCGGCGCCCGAACCGCCATGGCCTTCGGCCGGGACGTCCGCGCCGCCGTCTTCGAACGGGTGCAGAGCTTCTCCGCCCGCGAGGTCGGACAGTTCGGCGCGCCCTCCCTGATCACCCGCACGACCAACGACGTCCAGCAGGTCCAGATGCTCGCCCTGATGAGCTTCACGCTCATGGTCGCCGCGCCGATCATGTGCGTCGGCGGCATCATCATGGCGCTCAACCAGGACGTCCCGCTGTCCGGACTGCTCCTCGCCGTCATCCCCGCGCTCGGCGTCGTCGTGGTCCTGCTGGTCCGCGCGCTGCGCCCCAAGTTCCGCAGCATGCAGGAGCGGATCGACACCGTGAACCGGGTCCTGCGCGAGCAGATCACCGGCATCCGCGTCATCCGCGCCTTCGTCAAGGACGACCGGGAACAGGCCCGCTTCGCCGGTGCCAACGAGGACCTCACCGACGTCTCCAGCCAGGTCGGCCGGCTGATGTCCATCATGTTCCCCGCCGTCATGCTGGTGGTGAACATCTCCAGCGTCGCCGTGCTCTGGTTCGGCGCCCACCGCATCGACAGCGGCGCCATGGAGATCGGCGCGCTCACCGCGTTCCTCTCCTACCTGATGCAGATCCTGATGAGCGTCATGATGGCCACCTTCATGTTCATGATGGTGCCGCGCGCCGAGGTCTGCGCCGAGCGCATCGAGGAGGTCCTCGGCACCCACAGCAGCGTCGTCCCGCCCGCCGCCCCCGTCACCGAGGTGCTGCGCCGCGGCAACCTGGAACTGCGCGACGTCGACTTCCGCTACCCCGGCGCCGAGGCCTCGGTCCTGCGCGGCATCGACCTCACCGCCCGCCCCGGCGAGACCACCGCCATCATCGGCTCCACCGGCAGCGGCAAGTCCACCCTGCTCGGCCTCGTCCCCCGGCTCTTCGACGCCACCTCCGGCCAGGTCCTGCTCGACGGCGTGGACGTCCGCGAACTCGCCCCCGCCGCGATCGCCGAGAACGTCGGCATCGTCCCGCAGAAGCCCTACCTCTTCTCCGGCACCGTCGCCAGCAACCTCCGCTACGGCCGGCCCGACGCCACCGACGAGGACCTCTGGCACGCCCTGGAGATCGCCCAGGCCAAGGAGTTCGTCGAGAAGCTGCCCGAAGGCCTGGACGCCCCCATCGCCCAGGGCGGCAGCAACGTCTCCGGCGGCCAGCGCCAACGCCTGGCCATCGCCCGGACCCTGGTCCGCCGGCCCTCCGTCTACCTCTTCGACGACTCCTTCTCCGCGCTCGACTACGCCACCGACGCCAAGCTCCGCAAGGCCCTGGCCCTCGAAACCTCCGACGCCACCGTCCTGATCGTCGCCCAGCGCGTGTCCACCATCCGCGACGCCGACCGGATCATCGTCCTCGACGAGGGCGCCGTCGTCGGCTCCGGAACCCACCACGAACTGATGGCCGACAACCCGACGTACCGGGAGATCGTGCTCTCCCAGCTCACCGAGCAGGAGGCGGCGTGACCAGCCCCGGAAAGAAGACGGACCTGGCCGAGGGCCCGGCCCCGAGAGGCATCGCCCCCACGGACGCCCCGGAGAAGGGCGCCCCGAAGAAGGACGCCGGCCTGCCCGGCGACTCGCAGGCCGCCGCCGCCCGCCGCGGCCCGGCCGGCCCCGGCCGCTTCATGGGCGGCCAGGGCGCCGAGAAGTCCATGGACTTCAAGGGCTCCGGCAAGCGCGTCCTCGGCCTGCTGCGCCCCGAACGCAACACCCTGGTCGGCGTCCTGATCCTCGGCGTGCTCGGCATCGGCTGTGCCGTCATCGGCCCCAAGATCCTCGGCGACGCCACCGACCTGATCTTCGCCGGCATCGTCGGCGCCCGCTTCCAGTCCGGCACCTCCAAGGAACAGGTCGTCGACGGGCTGCGCGCCCACGGCGAGGGCGGCGTCGCCGACCTGCTCTCCTCCGTCGCCTTCACCCCCGGCCAGGGCATGGACTTCGGTGCCATCGGCACCGTCCTGCTCTGGGTGCTCGGCGTCTACGTCGCCTCCGCCGTCTTCGGCATCTTCCAGGGCCGGCTGGCCACCCGGGCCATCCAGGCCGCCAGCTACCGGCTGCGCCAGGACGTCGAGGCCAAGCTCGGCCGACTGCCGCTCAGCTACTTCGACAAGCAGCCGCGCGGCGAGGTACTCAGCCGGGTCACCAACGACATCGACAACATCGGCCAGTCCATGCAGCAGACCATGGGACAGGTCGTCAACTCGCTGCTCACCGTGGTCGGTGTGCTCGCGATGATGTTCTGGATCTCCCCGCTGCTCGCGACGATCGCGCTGATCTCGGTGCCCGTCTCGGTGGTCGTCGCCACCAAGGTCGGCAAGAGGGCCCAGCCGCAGTTCGTCCAGCAGTGGAAGTCCACCGGCCAGCTCAACGCCCACATCGAGGAGATGTACACCGGCCACGCCCTGGTCAAGGTGTTCGGGCGGCAGGAGGAGTCCGCAGAAGCCTTCCGCGAGCACAACGAGTCGCTCTACCAGGCCAGCTACAAGGCCCAGTTCATCTCCGGCATCATCCAGCCCGCGATGATGCTGATCGGCAACCTCCAGTACGTGCTGGTCGCCGTCGTCGGCGGCCTGCGGGTGGCCTCCGGCGCGCTGTCCATCGGCGACGTCCAGGCGTTCATCCAGTACTCGCGCCAGTTCAGCCAGCCGCTCACCCAGGTCGCCAGCATGGCCAACCTGGTGCAGTCCGGCGTCGCCTCCGCCGAACGCGTCTTCGAGCTGCTGGACGCCTCCGAGCAGAGCCCCGAACCGGCCATGCCCGAACGGCCCGACGTGGTGCGCGGCCGGGTCGCCTTCCAGGACGTGTCCTTCCGCTACGACCCCGAGAAGCCGCTCATCGAGGACCTCTCGCTCAAGGTCGAACCCGGCCAGACCGTCGCCATCGTCGGCCCCACCGGCGCCGGCAAGACCACTCTGGTCAACCTGCTGATGCGGTTCTACGAGGTCAGCTCCGGGCGGATCACCCTCGACGGCGTGGACATCGCCGCGATGTCCCGCGAGGAACTGCGCTCCGGCATCGGCATGGTGCTCCAGGACACCTGGCTGTTCGGCGGCAGCATCGCCGACAACATCGCCTACGGCGCCGAGTCGGCCACCCACGAGCAGGTCGTCGAGGCCGCGAAGGCCGCCCACGTCGACCGCTTCGTTCGCACCCTGCCGGACGGCTACGACACCGTCATCGACGACGAGGGCACCAACGTCAGCGCCGGCGAGAAGCAGCTGATCACCATCGCCCGGGCGTTCCTCGCCCAGCCGTCCATCCTGGTCCTGGACGAGGCGACCAGCTCCGTCGACACCCGCACCGAGGTGCTGATCCAGCGGGCCATGGCCCGGCTGCGCACCGGCCGCACCAGCTTCGTGATCGCCCACCGGCTCTCCACCATCCGGGACGCCGACGTGATCCTGGTGATGGAGAACGGCTCGATCGTCGAGCAGGGCTCGCACGACCAGCTGATCGCCGCCGACGGCGCCTACGCCCGGCTCTACCAGGCGCAGTTCGCCGAGGCCGTGGTCGAGGTGGACTGACGCTCGAACAGCCTGCGGGCCGGGGCGGGGACATCCCGCCCCGGCCCT
This sequence comes from Kitasatospora sp. NPDC101235, assembly GCF_044767505.1. Taxonomy (NCBI): domain Bacteria; kingdom Bacillati; phylum Actinomycetota; class Actinomycetes; order Kitasatosporales; family Streptomycetaceae; genus Kitasatospora; species Kitasatospora sp. NPDC101235. Next base: position 129,995 of record NZ_JBIWNZ010000001.1, on the reverse strand, counting down.
TCGCGCCCCGGCCGTTTGCGCTCCAGCCGTTTGCGCTCCGGACACCGCGCGCTACCTTGGGTCCGTGATCGAGGACCCGGCCCCGGACGCCTTCGAGGCGAACCGTCGCTACCTGGGCTCGGTCGCCTACCGGCTGCTCGGCTCGTTCACCGACGCCGAGGACGTCCTCCAGGACGCCTGGCTGCGCTGGCAGGCCGCCGACCGCACCGCCGTCGCCGACCCGCGCGCCTTCCTCACCACCGTCGTCACCCGGCTCTGCTACGACCAGCTGGGCTCCGCCCGCGCCCGCCGCGAGGCCTACTACGGCGAGTGGCTGCCCGAACCGGCCGTCTCCTACGCCGACGGCCCCGACTCTCCCGCCGAGCTGGCCGAACGCGGCGAGTCCGTCTCGCTCGCCCTGCTCGCCGTACTGGAGCAGCTCACCCCCGCCGAGCGCGCCGCCTTCGTGCTGCACGACGTCTTCGCGGTCGGCTTCGAGGACATCGCCGCCTCCCTGGAACGCACCCCCGACGCCGCCCGCCAGCTCGCCTCCCGGGCCCGCCGCCGGGTCCGCGACGGCGGCCGGGGCCCGGACGGCCGCCCGGCCCACGAGGGCGCCCGGCGCACCGGCGGGGCCGGCCCGGCCGAGCACCGCCAGGCCGTCGAGGCCTTCGCCGCCGCCAGCAGCCGCGGCGACATCCTCGCCCTGATGGAGATCCTCGACCCCGACGTCGTCTGGCACTCCGACGGCGGCAGCATCATCCGCGCCGCGGTCCGCCCGGTCCACGGCGCCGACCGGGTGGCCCGGCTGGTGGCCGGCCTGGTCGCCAAGTGGTTCACCCCCGAAGTGGCCACCGGCCGCGCCGTGGTCAACGGCGAACCCGGACTGGTCTGGTACGACCGGACCACCGGCACGGTCGGCGGCGTCCTCGCCTTCACCGTGGCCGACGGGCGGATCACCGAGGCGTACGTCGTGGTCAACCCCGAGAAGCTCGGCCGCATCCCCGCCGTGGAGCTGTGACGCGAGTCACGGTCACACCCCCACCGGCCGCGTCGTCCCCTTCCCGAACAGCGCTCCACCGGAGCGCCCTCGCAAGGAGGCGGACGAGATGAGCAGCACCACCACCGGGCAGCGGATCGTCGTACTGGGCGCCGGGTACGCCGGACTCACCGCGGCCAAGGGCGCCGGACGGCACCACGCCGTCACCCTGGTCGCCCCCGAGGACCGGATCCTGCACCGCATCCGCCGGCACGAGACCGCCGCCGGCCGCGGCCGCGACTGGCCCACCATCGGCGAACTCACCCGCGACCGCCGGATCACGCACCGCCGGGCCCGGGCCGTCGCACTCGACCCGGCCGCGCACGAGGTCCGGCTGGACGACGGCACCACCCTCGCGTACGACACCCTGGTCTACGCCCTCGGCAGCCGCACCGCCTGGCACGGCGTCCCCGGCGCCGAACAGCTCGCCTGCTCGGCGGAGCACGCCGCCGAGCTGCACCGCCGGATCGCCGCGGCCGACCGGCCCGGCACCCTGGCCGTGGTCGGCGGCGGCGCCACCGGCATCGAGCTGGCCACCGAACTCGCCGAGGCCCACCCGGCCTGGCAGGTGCGGATCGTCGCGTCCGGCCTGGTCGGCGGCGTCTACTCGGACAAGGGCCGGGCCCACGTCCGGCGCGTCCTCGCCCGGCTCGGCGTGGCCGTCCACGAGAACGCCACCGTCACCGAGGTCACCCCGGACGGGCTGCGCACCACCGCCGGCCCGATCGACGCCGGCCTCGTCGTCTGGGCCGCCTCGCTGGAGCCGCACCCGCTGGCCGCCGAGGCCGGACTGGCCGTGGACGAGCACGGCCGGGCCCTGGTGGACGACCACCTGCGGTCGGTCTCCCACCCGGACGTCCACGTGGTCGGCGACGCCGCCGCGGTCACCGTCCCCGGCGTCGGCACCCTGCGGATGGGCTGCGCCACCGCCCTGCCGCAGGGCCAGTACCTCGGCAAGCTACTGGCGGGGCGCACCGCGAAGCCGTTCTCGTTCCGGTACACGGTGCAGTGCGTGAGCCTCGGCCGGCGGGACGGGCTGCTCCAGGTGGTCCGCCCGGACGACTCGATGCGGCCCACCGTGTTCACCGGCACCGCGGGGCGGCTGGCCAAGGCGGCGATCGTCGGCGTGGTCCTCAGCAGCCTGAAGTAGGCCGCCGGAAGGCCGGGAGGACCCGGAAACGCCGGAAGGGCCCGGGCGGGTGCCCGGGCCCTTCCGGCGTGCGTCACCGCCCCGCCGCTACTTCTTCTCCTTCGGCGGCTCGGCGTCGGTGGACAGCGCGGCGATGAAGGCCTCCTGCGGGACCTCCACGCGGCCGACCATCTTCATCCGCTTCTTGCCTTCCTTCTGCTTCTCCAGCAGCTTCCGCTTACGGGAGATGTCACCGCCGTAGCACTTGGCGAGGACGTCCTTGCGGATCGCGCGGACCGTCTCACGGGCGATCACCCGGGAGCCGATGGCCGCCTGGATCGGCACCTCGAACTGCTGGCGGGGGATGAGCTTCTGGAGCTTGCCGGCCATCATCACGCCGTAGCCGTAGGCCTTGTCCTTGTGGACGATCGCGGAGAAGGCGTCCACCGCGTCGCCGTGCAGCAGGATGTCGACCTTGACCAGGTTGGCGGACTGCTCGCCGATGGGCTCGTAGTCCAGCGAGGCGTAGCCGCGGGTCTTGGACTTCAGCTGGTCGAAGAAGTCGAAGACGATCTCCGCGAGCGGCAGGGTGTAGCGCAGCTCGACCCGGTCCTCGGACAGGTAGTCCATGCCCTGGAGGTTGCCGCGGCGGGACTGGCAGAGCTCCATGATCGCGCCGACGAACTCGTTCGGCGCGAGGATGGTGCCGCGCACGACCGGCTCGAACACCTCGGCGATCTTGCCGGTGGGGAACTCGCTCGGGTTGGTGACGGTGTGCTCGCTGCCGTCCTCCATGACCACCCGGTAGATCACGTTGGGGGCGGTGGAGATCAGGTCGAGGTTGAACTCGCGCTCCAGGCGCTCCCGGATGATCTCCAGGTGCAGCAGGCCGAGGAAGCCGCAGCGGTAGCCGAAGCCGAGCGCGACCGAGGTCTCCGGCTCGTAGACGAGCGCGGCGTCGTTGAGCCGCAGCTTGTCGAGGGCGTCGCGCAGCAGCGGGTAGTCCGAGCCGTCCAGCGGGTACAGACCGGAGAACACCATCGGGCGCGGGTCCTTGTAGCCGCCGAGCGGCTCGGTGGCGCCCTTGTGCATCGAGGTGATGGTGTCACCGACCTTGGACTGCCGGACGTCCTTCACACCGGTGATGATGTAGCCCACCTCGCCGACGCCGAGGCCGTCGGCGACCTTCGGCTCGGGCGAGATGACGCCGATCTCCAGCAGCTCGTGCGTGGCGCCGGTGGACATCATCGAGATCCGCTCACGCTTGGTGAGCTGCCCGTCCACGACCCGGACGTAGGTGACCACGCCGCGGTAGGAGTCGTACACCGAGTCGAAGATCATCGCGCGGGCCGGGGCCTGGGCCTCGCCGACCGGGGCCGGGATGGTGTTGACGATGTGGTCCAGCAGGTCCTCGACGCCCAGGCCGGTCTTGGCGCTGACCTTGAGCACGTCGCCCGGGTCGCAGCCGATGATGTGGGCGATCTCGGCCGCGTACTTCTCCGGCTGCGCGGCCGGCAGGTCGATCTTGTTGAGGACCGGGATGATCGTGAGGTCGTTCTCCAGCGCCAGGTACAGGTTGGCGAGGGTCTGCGCCTCGATGCCCTGGGCCGCGTCGACCACCAGGATGGTGCCCTCGCACGCGGCGAGGGAGCGGGACACCTCGTACGTGAAGTCCACGTGGCCGGGGGTGTCGATCATGTTGAGGATGTGCGTCGTCCCGGCGTTCGGCCCGGTCTTCGGCGCCCACGGGAGGCGGACCGCCTGCGACTTGATGGTGATGCCGCGCTCACGCTCGATGTCCATGCGGTCGAGGTACTGGGCACGCATCTGCCGGGGGTCGACGACGCCGGTGATCTGCAGCATCCGGTCTGCGAGCGTCGACTTGCCGTGGTCGATGTGGGCGATGATGCAGAAGTTGCGGATCAGCGCCGGGTCGGTACGGCTGGGCTCTGGCACATTGCTGGGGGTCGCGGGCACCTTGGTCCGATTCTCCGTTGGTCCGGGGCCGGGGGTGTCCTGGTCATCGCTGACCGGTTTCCCGGGGACCGGACAGTCTCGTCCGATCGAAATAGTTCCTCCCATCTTCCCACGAGCGCGGGGCAGGCTGCCGTTCGGGCACCGTCCGGTTCCGTCCGCCGCCCCCGCGCGGCCCGGGGACCGGGTCCGCGGCGGGAGCCCGGTTTGGGGCGGGCAGCGGGCCCCTGGTAGCGTGGGCTGCTGCACCTGGCCTCGGCATGCCCTCTCAGCTGGACCGAAGGCCGCCGGGTGCGACCCCGTTCAGACCTTTTAAACAGACTGAGGCTCCTTCGTGGCGAACATCAAGTCCCAGATCAAGCGCAACAAGACCAACGAGAAGGCGCGCCTGCGCAACAAGGCCGTCAAGTCCTCGCTGAAGACCGCTCTGCGCAAGGCCCGTGAGGCCGCTGCCGCCGGCGAGACCGAGAAGGCCACCGAGCTGGCCCGCGCCGCCTCCAAGGCGCTGGACAAGGCCGTGAGCAAGGGCATCATCCACGCCAACCAGGCCGCCAACAAGAAGTCGGCCATCACCAAGCGCGTCAACACGGCCGCCCAGGCCTGACGCCCCCGGGGGGGTGTGACCCCCACCGCTTCGGGACGACCCGGCCCTCTACCCGGACCCCCGAGGCACGCAAGACTCGCACCGCACGCGGCCTGCGTTCGCCACGCGGGTGCGGTGCACCTAGCTTGACCAGAAGTGCCAGCTCATAGGCCTTCTTCTACTGCCCGTCCGGTACACACCGGGCGGGCAGTACGCATTTTGTACACATGGATCTGACCGCCCTGCTACGCAGCGAGCGCAGTCCTGGCCGCCAGTGCGGACGCGCGACCAGCGTCGAGGGCGTTCGCCACTTCATCGAGGCGGTCCGGGAACAGGTGCCCGTACACGTCGAGGGTCATGGCCGCCGACTTGTGGCCGAGCATCTGCTGCACCACCTTCACGTCCGCGCCGGCCGCGATGGCCAGCGACGCTGCGGTGTGCCGGAGCTTGTGCGGGGTGAGGCCGAGCCCGTCGAGCCCGGCCGCCTTCACCGCCGGGTCGAAGATGGCCGACCGGAACTCCCAGTAGCCCATCGGATCGCCGTCCCGGCCGGTGAACAGCAGCGCGTCCCGCCCCTTGCCCTTGAGCGCGTCCCGTAGGTCCGCGACCAGTGAGCCGAGCAGGGGCACGGACCGCTTCTCGTGGTTCTTCACGTCCTTGAGCAGCAGCCCGCCGCCGCGCTTCCGCGTGTAGGCCTGCACGATCCGCAGCCGACGCGTGGACACCTGCACCCGGGCAGCCTTGAGCGCCGACACCTCGCCCCACCGGATGCCGCAGTAGGCCAGCACCAGCAGCAGCAACGCGTACTCACCCGCGGCGGCGGCCAGCGCCTCGACCTGGTCGTGCGTGAGGTAGACGTGATCGTCGTCGTCCTCGTCCTGCGGCAGCTCGTGGTCGATGGCCGGGCTGACGGCGATCTTCCCCGTCTTCACGGCGTACTTGAGCACCATGCCGAAGACGAGGTGGATCTTCGCGATCCGGGCCGGTGACAGCGGCTTGCCACGCTTGCCGGGCGCGTTGCACAGCTCGGTCAGCCACTCCGAGACGTTCTCCCACTGGATCGACGCGACCGGCCACGTCCCCCACTTCGGCAGGACATACAGGTCCAGCAGTTCGCGGTAGTCGTCCTTGGTCCGCTCGCCGGGCCGGCGGAGCGCGCCGAACCATGCGGTGGTCACGTCGGAGAACAGGGTCTTGCCCTGCTTCGGGTCGCGGTAGGTGCCCTTGTCGAGCCGCCCCAACGTGTCCTGCTGGTGCTTCTCAGCGGCCGGCAGCGTGCCGAACGTCTTCGCCTTCGGATCGCCGTTCGGGTCGTACCACCGGACCCGCCACCGTCCGGGCGCAGCCCGCTTGCTGCCGGCCTTCTTCGCCGCCCGCCACCGCTCCATCGCGGCTACGTAGTCCTTCTGGCTGCTGCGATCCTCGATCCAGACCCTAGCCATCCCGCCTCTTCCTGCGCGGTGAATGAGGCAGAAGACGGTCATCGCCCTGAGGGGAGAACAGCCCGATCGGGCGGGAGTTCAGCAAAAACTCGGTGACCGCACGGTCGGCCTCTTCATCGCCGTCCGGCAGGGTCAGGGGATCGGTGCACCACGCCCACATCCATGCTTCCTGCCCGTGAACTCGACCAGCGCCCGTGATTTCGGCCTCGCCCCGAGCATCTGCCGGCAGCAGCAGCGTCACCGGCGAGACGCCGAGTACAACCGCCAACGCCATCAGGTCGTCGACGTCTACACGCCTGATCGAGCGCGGCTCCTCGCTTGCGCCATTCTCGATCTTGTTCAGCGCGTCGGCGCTCAGGGGCCTTCCGTGCTCCTTCAGAGCAGCAGAGAGGGCTCGGAGGGTCAGACCTCGGGCCTCCCTCAGACGCTTCACATTCGCGGCGACAGTGCGCCCGCTCGGTCCCACTTCAATACGTCCCGTCGTCATGATCCTGACGCTACCAGTCGAGGAAATCTCGACAAAGCACAGAATCTTGCGGTCCCGGATTGTCCCGGCTACGCTCCACATCATCACGGACCAACCCGCGATGATGCAAGCACTTGTCGAGAAAAACTCGACAAATGGAGGTGTTCGTGCTGGACTACCTGACAGAAGCGGAGGCCGCGCGGCTGGCCGGCTTCAGCCCGAAGACGCTACGGAACTGGCGATACCTCGGGACGGGACCCAAGTACCGCAAGCTCTCCCCCGGCCGCGGCGGGCGAATCCGCTACCGCCGCTCCGACGTCGAGCAATGGCTCGACTCCCAGGCCATCGCGGCCTGAAACGCGAACGGCCCCCACTTGGACGGCAATCCAAGTAAGGGCCTGACGCACTCCGACACGACGAAGCCCCGGGCCAAAAGCCTGGCAGCTCTCCCCGGGGCACTCGTCTCCAACAGCTTGGAGAACGCTGTGAATCACCGTACCGCCCGCCGTGGCGTGATCGCCACAAGGATCGCCCGCCAGAGCGACGACCTGACGGCGCTCGTTGACGCCACCACCGAGCCGAAGCCGACCCCCGAGGCCATCATGCGCGAGGTCCGCGCCACCCCGGACCCGCGCGCCACCACCAACGTCGTCCTGGAAGCCATCCGCGCCATCGACGGCGGCCCCCTCACCTCCAACGCCGTCCGCTACCTCCCCCTCGATGCCCTGCTCGACCGCATCGGCCTAGACCTGGAGGAGATCAACCGCGCCGAACTGCCGGCCACCGTCCGCACCACCTACACCGGCATGCTTCTCCAGCCGATCGACGGCCGCCCGTTCCTCCTCCTCCCGCGCGGCCAGGACCCCGCCGAGCGTGACCACGTGATCCGCACCCTCGCCTGGCGGCAGTACAACGACCCGGTCAACTCCGGCCTGCCGATCCACCTGCCCGGCAGCAAGGCCGAGTGCACCGTCCCGGGCTGCATCAACGACCACATGCCCGACCCGGACTTCGAGGGCCCGAACGCCAACCACTTCGGCAAGGAGTACGCGGCGGACGATGCCGACGGCCGCCACGTCATCGGCGCGTGGTTCGAGATCAACGCCGGTCAGGCCCCGCACATCGAGGTCGAGACGTTCAAGGCCAGCGTGGAACTCAGCGCACGCGACGCCCGCGCGTTCGCCGAGCAGCTGCGGCGCCTGGCCGCCTCGATCGACCGCGACGCCGACACCATCGAGGCGGCCGGACAGTGAACTACCGCACCACCACGGGTGTCCCGGCCGCCCCGGCGGCCGGGGCCTCCCCCCGGGCACCGTTCGGGCTCACCCGCCACGAGATCCGCGCCGAGGCGCGTCGCCTCGCCGCCACTGGCTGGCAACTGTGGGAGCTGCACCGCCTGTTCGGCCACCCCCGCCAGTGGGGGCGGCCGTGGACATGAACCCCATCTTCGTCGACGCGTTCGTCCGCCACCTCGAACACCACCTGTTCCAGCGCTGGACCGACGCCATGGACGCCGCCGAAGCCGCCGCGTGGGAGCCGATCCGCGCCCGCCTGCACGCCACCGCCGGTCTGCCGACCGTTGCCGAACAGGACGAGGCCCGCCGCTTCTCCCCGCCCCGATAGCTCCGCGCCACCCCCGGCTGGCCGCCGATCGCCGTCCCCGGCTGCCCCGGGCAGTACCTCACCCCCTTGGAGATCGCCGCGTGACCGACTTCGACACCGACATCTGGGAGAAGTACGGTCCCCCGCCCGAAGAGCAGGACGCCCCGGCGCCCGGAGAGTCCACCCGGCGCCTGGTTCTCACCCCTGCCTCCGCCATCGAGCCCGAACCCGTCATCTGGGCGTGGGAGCCCGAGCAGGGCGAGGGCCGCATCCCCGCCGGGGCGCTCACCCTCGCCGCCGGCCGAGAGGGCACCGGCAAGTCCTCGTTCGGCATCTGGCTCGCTGCCCAACTCTCCCTCGGCAAGCTGCCCGGCTCGTTCTTCGGCAGCCCCCGCGCCGTGTTCTACGCCGCGGTTGAAGACTCGTGGTCCCGCACGCTGGTCCCCAGGCTGATGGCCGCGGGCGCCGACCTGAACCACGTCTACCGGGTCGAGGCACAGGACATCCTGCGCGGCGAGACCATGATCTCCCTGCCCCTCGATGTGGAACTCATCGAACAGGCCATCGCCGAGTACGGCGCTGCCGCGTTGATCGTGGACCCGCTCATGTCCACCCTCGGAAGCGGCACCGACGCCCACCGCACACAGGACGTGCGCCAGGCGCTCGAACCCCTGGTGCGCATGGCCGAGCGCACCAAGGCGCTGACCCTGGGCATCGCCCACTTCAACAAGGCATCCGGCTCCGACGCCTCCCAGCTCATCTCCGGATCGGGCGCGTTCAAGGACCTTGCCCGCGCCATCCTCGCCTTCGCCCGCGACACCGAGGGCGAGCAACAGGTGATGACGCAGACGAAGAACAGCCTCGGCAGACTGCTCGACCTGCCCTCGCTGGGCTACCGCATCGAAGGCACCGACATTCACACACCGAAGGGTGTCGCCAACGTCGGCCGGCTGGAGTGGACCGGCATTGCCGAGCGCAGCGTCGAGGACACCCTCGCCGCATCCGGCGACCGCGACGACGCCGGCGAGCGAGACGAGGCAGTCGAGTGGCTTCGCGACTACCTCACCGACAACGGCGGCGAGGCATCGGCGGGAGACGTGATCAAGGCAGCCGACAAGGACGGCATTGCCAAGCGGACCCTTCAGCGGGCCCGCGCCAAAGCGGGCGTCAAGTCCGAGAAGTCCGGGTTCGGCAAGGGCTGGGTCTGGGTACTCAGCGTGACCGACGCTGGCGAAGGTGACACGAAGGCGCCGAAGGCGCCAGGGCCCCGAGGGTTGGCGCCTTCGGCACCTTCGCTGGCACCTTCCGGAAGCACCTCACCCAGCGTCACGCCCGAGGCGGTGGTATGCAGCGCTTGCCGTTTCCCCCTCGACCCGGTCCATGCAGCCATGGGCGAAACCACCCACCCCACGTGCGAGAGCAAGGAGACGGCAGCATGACCGCTGACGACCGAGTCACCGACCTCATCGCCGAGGCTGCCCGCCGCCGCGCCGCCAACGCCGCCAGACGAGCCCGCCTCGGCGCCGCCCGGCGGGCCGGCCTCGACGCCCGCCACCACCTCAAGCTCATCCGACTCAACCAGCGGCACAACGAGCCGCCGGCAGACACGACCGAACCGGAACCCCCCGATGCCGCCTAACCACAGAAGGACTATGCCGATGCCCACCGCCCCACCCTCCCGTTGCAGCGACCCGGCCTGCCGCGAACTCGCCACCAACCGCGGCCGATGCGACGACCACCAGCCCCAACCATGGGCCGGCCGCGCCAACAAGGCCAAGCGGTACGGCATCAGCTCCGGACGATGGCGCACCCTCAAAGCCCGCGTCGACCGACGGGACAACGGCTGCTGCTACCGCTGCGGCACCGAACCACCCGACAACCCCGACGAACCCGGTCACGAGCTCGACCACATCACCCCCGTCGCCGAAGGCGGAGCCGTCGAAAACCTCGACAACCTCGGCCTCATCTGCCCGCCCTGCCACCAGGCCAAGAGCAAAGCCGAAGCGGCCCGAGGCAACCAGAGACGCCGAGCCACCAGAACCACGCCAACCACCTGAGCCACCCCCCTCAGCACCTAGGGGGTAGTGAGTCTCCATCGCTGACCACCCAGCCCAGGGGCCCGCCGCGGTGAACTCCGCGCACGCCCGCAGACTTCACAACTACTTCTGGACGGAGGGCTTCAATGCCCGCACGACGTACCGCTTCAGCTCTCGCGCCCCCTCCGGGGCTCAAGCTCATTCCCCAGGTGGCTGCCGTGGCGGCGGCCAGGGACGCCGAGGTCGGCGGTCTAGGACTCGACTGGACGACTGAGCCATCCATCCTCGACGCTTCGGGGCTCGCCGAGTGGTACCGGCTGGCTGAGGTGTACGCATCGCAGCCCGCGCGATTCCGCGAGGGCGACCGGGCAGCGGTTGCCGCGTACTGCTCGTGGTGGTCGGCGTTCGCCGTCTCGGCGGCGGATGTTCGGGACCGTGGGCCGGTGGTTGAGGGCCGGTCGGATCACGACCGGGGCCGGCTGGTGAAGAACCCGGCGACGGTGGCAATGCGCGAGGCATCGCAGCAGCTGCGCTACTGGGCTCGCGAGTTGGGCCTGACGGTCGATGCCCGGGTGCGGATCGGTCTTGCGGACCAGTCCGAGCCGGACGGCGACAACATCGACAATCCGTTTGCGTAGGAGGAGATATGACGGGCACGACGACGACCAAGCCGAGCCCGAGCAAACCCGGCCAGTGACGCGCCGGATCGTACGGAAGCCAGACGACGAGATCGAACCAGTGCTGGGTTTCCCCCGCACTGTCGAAGTTCCTGCCGAGTGGGCCGCTCGCTGGGACGAACAGATTTGGAGACGGACATGAGCAAGCGAATCGTCAGGCCGATCGTCGGCGGTGAGGCCGGCGGCATGAGTTTGGTACTCACGGTGATGGAGCACAGCCCGTTGGGCCCGCTGCTGCCGAGGCCGTGGGTCACGGACATGGATCGGGGTGGTGTCATCGACGGAGACGGCGTGGTCTGGCTGGCCCGGGAGGAAGGCGTTGGCGTCTGCCGGGTCGAGCAGTTGCCCTGCGAGTGCCACGGGGCGGAGGTGACCTGGTTCTGTGATGGCATTGAACTCTCCCGGAAGGTAACCCGGACAGGTACCATGTGATCAGGCAGTCTCCAGCCCCGCGAGGCGTTCACGCCCGCCGCGCCGGAGATGCCGAGCTTCGCGGCCGTCACAGCCAGCCCTTACGCGCTCGCTAGTTGACCGCCAGCATCCCCCAACACACAGACCTGTCGAGCATGTCTCCGGGCTGTGTCCCACATCAGTCAGCGGGCCCCGTAGATCGGGTGTGTCCGCAGCAAGGACAGCGGATGAAGGTGAAGCAGGCTCGTGCCGTGATCAAGGCGGCGGAGCAGGAAGGAAGCCAGGGGCGGGTGACCGCACTGGTGTCGGTGTTCGGCAACGAGGACTCGGTGGGCGATGTCGTCATGCCGGGGGCGTTCACCAAGACGCTTGCGGACTGGGCGTCCACCGGCGACACCATCCCGGTGCTGTGGTCGCATCGGATGGACGACCCGAACATGGTTGTCGGCCACGTCGTGAAGGCCATGGAGACCACAGAGGGCTTGCAGATCGAGGCTCAGCTCGACCTCGACTCGGCCAATGGCGCCCAGGTGTACCGCCTGCTGAAGGGGCGTCGGATCAAGAACTGGTCTTTCGCCTACGACATCGAGGCCGGCGGATACGGCGAGATGGACGGTCGGCCGGTGTACGAGCTGCGTCAGCTCAAGTTGCACGAGGTGTCGCCGTGCATCGTCGGCGCCAACCAGGAGACCCGCACCGACGAGGTGAAGTCATCTCCTGTCGATGGGTACCGGGCCGCGGTGAAGCGGTACGAGGCGGCAGTACGCGCCCAGGCCGAGGTGGTTGACCCGGTCGACGCGTCCATCGCAGGCGGGGTGGCGCTGAAGGCGCGGGCCCGCATGTTCGAAGCACGTAAGCAGGCTCTCGACGAGGGGGCGACCGAAGAGGAACTGGAGCAGAACATGGCCAAGACCGACGAGATCGCGGAGCTTCGCGCCCAGCTGGAGGCCTTGCAGGCGCAGATGAAGACGCCAGTCTCGGGAACCCGCGAGCAGAAGACTCAGCATGTCCCCCTGGGCTCCCAAGGTGCCCACGATCGGGCCGCCGTCACGTCTTCGAGGTCCGCCGATGCCGAGATGAAGAAGGCTCTCACCGAATTTGGCAACTCCATTGGGGTCGGGGTCGCTTCGAAGGAAGGGCAGCACCTCGACCCGCGGGTGAAGGCCGCCGGTGGTTCGACGTGGGCCGCCACGGTTATCAAGCGGAGCACTGACCAGTTTGGCCAGTTCAAGGGTCTCCTTGCCGCTGGCACCGTGCCGGTGACGGTTCCGCTCGACCCTGAGCCCGTTCGGGCGGACGTGCCGGTTCTGTCGGTGCGACAGCTGATTCCGCTGGCCTCCAACACCGGCCCGCGGTTCTCCTACCTCCGTCAGACGGTCCGCACCAACAACGCAGCCGTGGTCGCGCCCGGAGCGAAGAAGCCGACCAGCACCTACACCCTCGCGCGGGTCGACGACCGCGTGCGCACCATCGCCCACCTGTCCGAGCCCATCAACAAGTTCGACCTGGAGGACGCTCCGGCCCTCCGGCAGTTCCTCGACCAGGAGATGCGCCTCGGCCTCGAACTCGGTCTGGAGAGCGAGATCGTGAACGGTGACGGCACCGGCGAGCACATGACCGGCATCTCCAACGTCTCCGGCTCGCAGGTCCAGGCCTTCGACACGGACATCCTGAGGACGGCCCGGAAGGCTGTCACGAAGCTGGAGAAGGTCGGGCACCTGGTTGGCGCCGGCTGGCTGATGCACCCGGACGACTGGGAGGCGTTCGAGCTGTTGCAGGACAACGAGGCGCGGTTCTACTACGGCGGTCCGGGCAATGCGGTGAACCCGGCTTCCCGACGGCTCTGGGGAGCGCCGGTCGTCACCTCCCTGTCGGCGACGGTCGGTACCACGCACCTGGTCGACTGGCAGGCGGCAACTCGTCTGCACGTCCTGGAGGACGGCACCCTCGACTGGTCCGAGAACATGTACGACAAGGACGCCCTCGGTACTGGTGTGGGCGCCTCGGACTTCGAACGGAACATGATCCGCTTCCGGTTCGAGGGCCGGTTCGGTCTGGAGATCCTGCGCCCGTCGGCGATCGTCGAGGTCGACCTGACCCCCTGATCCGGTCTGGTTCGCCGATGGCGCCCGGCCGCCGTACTGGCGGCCGGGCGCTCCGCTGTGTCTGGGCGGGTGTGAAACCGCCGGTTATAAGATCACGCCCGATTTCACATCTGCGTGGTCCTGAGAGCCACGCAGATCTGCCGAACCAACCCCGTTGCCAGCCGGTAGCGGCCATCCTGGTAGCTCCAGCCCGGCAGAGACGGAGAGCGCCATGAAGCTCAAGTTCCTCGGCAGCACCAGCGACACCGGCAACTGCCCGACGCTGTACGAGACCGAGGCCGGTGACATCGTCGTCCAGGGGGACCAGCTCACCGATACCGAAGCGCTTGCCCAGTTGCGCGACGTGCTTCCCGGGGAGACCTTCGTCGTCGTCCCGCGCGAGCTGCTGACCCGTTTTGCGCCGAAGGAGTAGCACGTGCCGAACATCCTGCCGTTCGAGACCATCGCCCGTTTCTTCCAAGACTTCGAACACACCGCATTCCGTCTGGAGACGCGCCGCGGGTACGCCGTCGACATCGGCACCGAGCGCTACGAGCGATTCCTGCGGGGTGAGCCCCTGGAGTTCGATCCCACCCAGCCGTGGCACACCAACGTGCAACGTCAGACCGCGGCCGGCAAGCGTTTCGAACGTGTCCGCTTGGTCGACGACCCCATCACCATCGGCCAACGGTTCCTGCTCACGTCCGGCCTCAGCAATGCCCAGGCTGGCGAGGACATCCGAAACCTGCCTCGTGCCGACGCTGACCGGCTCGGCCTTCCCCGGTTCGACTACTGGCTGTTCGACTCCAAGACCCTGGTCCGCTTCCACTTCGATGAGGCTGACAACACCCTCGGCGTCGAGATCACCGAAGACCCGGTGGCAGTCCTGGCCGCCTGCCAAGCGCGAGACGCAGCATGGCACTTCGCCACCCCGACCCGGGACTTTGCCGCCCGGGTACTCTCCGGCGTGTGAGCACCGACTACCAACAAGCCCGGCTGTCCCTCGGTGCGCGTCTTCGCGAACTGCGCACCGAGGCAGGCGTAAACGGCCGCGATCTCGCCGCCCGGCTGGGATGGCCGGCATCGAAGGTGTCGAAGCTGGAGAACGGCAGGCAGACTGCCACGCCGGCCGATCTGCAAGCCTGGGCCGAGGCTGTCGGTCAACCGGAGTCGGCAGGAGAGCTGAAAGGGCGACTCCAGGGGCTGGAGTCCCGCTACCGGACGTGGAGGCGCCTACTCGCCGGCGGGCACCGGGCCCGGCAGGAAGTAGGCGTCTCGCACAGCCAGGAGACCACGGTGACCACGGGCTACGAGCCGGGCATCGTTCCCGGCCTGTTCCAGATCGCCGAGTACGCCCGCCACGTCCTCACCCACGCCACAGACCTGCACGACAGTCCCAGGGACATCGAGGAAGGCGTTCGCGCCCGCATGCGCCGCCAGGAAGCCCTGTACCACCCTGGCAAGCGCTTCCGGTTCATCATGGCCGAGGCCGCGCTGTACGTGCAGATCTGCCCGCCCAGCGTCCTGGCCGCACAACTTGACCGGCTCGGTGGCCTGCTGGGCCTCGACAATGTTGAGCTGGGGATTGTCCCTCTCGGCGCCCCGGTGTCTGTGGTCCCGAAGCACGGGTTCTGGATCTTCGATGACCGGCTGGCGATCGTTGAGACGTGGAACACCGAGATGTGGCTCGACGACCGGTCCGACATCGACCTGTACCGCAAGGTATGGGGAAAGTTGCAGGCCGCGGCGGTGTACGGCCCGGCGGCGCACAGGCTGATAGCCCGTGCACGGTCCTCACTGACCATCACGTGAGCAACTGGCAGAACCTCGCGGCGGCTTAGGAGAAATCCCGAGCAATCTGCGCCATGTCGAGCAATCTCCGTTCATACCGTGCTGGTCATGGCTGACCCCCAACAGCTGGCAGAGCTGCCGGGCGGGTACCCCTCAGCGGCCGGTCTCACCGACGACCAGCTGCACGGGGTGACCTGCCGTTGCTGCGACGGGCCCGCAACCGCGGGCGCACCCCTCACTCGGGCCGGCCACGTCTACACGTCCACCGGTCCGGGACGGGCGCCGCTCGGCTGGCCCGTGGTGGCACACCCGGACTGCACCATTTCGGAGGACCAGTGAGTGAGCAACCCCCCACAACGATCACGGTGGAGTTCAGGCCGTTCAACGGGGCCATCCGGCAGCTCCAGGTCGACGGCGACCAGCTACGCGGCAGGGCCTGCATCATCGGCAAGAGGTGCTGCGGGACGCGCCTGGCCAACGTCGGCACCGCCTACACCGACGCACCGCCCGGGAGTCCTCACTACAGCTGGCCTGCCATGGCTCACCCCGAGTGCCTGGAGGCGAGCCGGTGAGCGCCGTCAACAGGAAGCGGGCCGCAAGACCGGCCACTAGGGGCCACTGTCCACGTTGCAACGGGTACGTCCTTGGACGCCTGATCTGCACGGTCGATGAGCGACGGGAGCTGGTCGAGCACGACGACTGCCCGGGCCAACCGCCGACCGGCACCAAGCCGCGCAACTACAACGGGTAGGAGCCGACCATGGCCGACGAGAACACTACGCCCCCGCTGAGCGAGCAGCACCGTGCCGCCGCCGAGGCCCACACGGACACCGCGCACGAGCAGCACGACCTGGGCAGGAGCGCCCACCAGCAGATCACGCACGCGAACAACGCGAACCAGACGGCCGCCCGGCTGGAGCGCGAGGGGCGGTAGCGGGGCCACGGCGGGGGTCTCCACACTGTGGACCCCCTTCCTGTCGGTGGCCTCGACACAATCGAGGGCGTCCACGGCGGTGGACGCCCTCCCGTCCGACTTCCGGGCGGAACCGGTGGGGTCGGTCAGACCGACCCCACCCGAGGGGTACGCGGCCGGCCCGTATTCCTCCGGATCGCTTTGCGACTACCCGCACAGCGACAGCCCGGGGTTCCGTCGGGAATTGCGACGGAACCTGTGATCACTTTGGCAGCACCGCCAGAGTGACCACCTTCGCGGCGCTGCGAAGATCACCACCTGGGGTGTCGGTACTGACGACACCCTTGTCAGCGACAAGGGCATGCGCAGTGTGCACACCCTTCTCGGCGGCGCCACCAAGATGCTCCGGTCCGTCGTTGGGTCCCCGAGGGCCCCAACGGACTCGGGTCCTTCCGGAACCTCTGTGAGGGACAGGCTGTCCCTCTGTGCCCCGCGGCTGCCCCGGCGTTTCGGGTTCTTCCCGGAGCCGGGAAAAAGACTGGCCACCCCACCTATACGGCGACCTGCGTTGCGTTCAGAGCAACGGAGAACCAAAGCCGATCCGAGCGCCGCCTGAGGCAACCTGCCGCCACCGAAGCTGGTGACCGGAATGGTCTTCCGCTCACCAGAGCTGCGGAGCCAATGGCTCCCGGCTGGCCTTGAAACGCCGGTAGTACCGGGAAGCAGTCGACTGACTCACCCCACACCGGGCCGCTGCCGACCGCGTGCTCAGCCCCCGCTCCCACGCCCTACGAAGCTCACCCACCGCACCCCGCCGGACCGCCTGTTGAGCCTGACTCGGCCCTGACTCGGCCAGCTCTGGACCGCCCTGCGGAGGCATCTCGGTCCGCCACGTGAAGGGGCCGGCCAGCGCGGCGCCGATGAGGTCAGCCATGCTGACGCCATCTCCGGCGGCTGCCCTCCGCCTCACAGGGCACCCTCCACACTCCGGAGCTGAGCCGCGAGGTCACGGAGCCGTCCGGCGTGGACGACCAGCTGAGCGGCGAGCATCCGGAGCCCGTCATGGTCTAGGCGGTGCCAGCCAGTGCCGAGCAGGACCGCCACCTTCACCTCGCGGTCGTCGGGGTTGCTGCTGTACGGGTACTGGCACAGGGCAGCGTCGAGCAGCTGCACCGACCCGAGCGGCACATCCGCGGTGAGCGCCGTCGCCGGCCCTTCGTGGGCGAGGTCGACCAGGTCGAGGCCGTCCTGGTGGGTGCCGAGGCACCAGGACGGGCAGGGCCCGGTAACGGGCCCCTGGTCGTGGGTGTGCACGGTGGCCGTGCGGATGTGAGTAGGGTCATGCATCAAGGTCGGACTCCCTGCCTGTAGGGGCCCGGCTCAGGCGCCGCCCGGTGTGCAACCACCGGGCTGCGCCGTCCCTTTCCAGTACACATTCAGTACACATGAGGTAGGGACAGGCCGGGATTTCGCGGGACAACGCGGGACGCGTTTCCCCTGGTTAACAGGCCTATGGAGACTGTTTCGGCTGGTCAGCTGAGTGCCTCGAACACACGCGGCCTGCGTTCGCCACGCGGGTGCGGTGCAACGAAGCAGTGCGGCAGGCGCCGCAGTCGGCCTCCTTCCCGGAGGCCACTGCGGCGCCTGTCGCGTTCCGCGGCCCGGCCGCTATGGTCGGTCAGGTCCGATCGAGGTGCGGGGAGCACCCGACGCCAGGCCCAGGGGGGACTTCCATGACCACGCCACCGCCGCCACCGGCACCGAACGGACCGGGGTACGGCTACCCGCAGCAGCCGGGCGGGGGCGCGCAGCCCGTACCGGGC
Organism: Kitasatospora sp. NPDC101235; assembly: GCF_044767505.1. NCBI lineage: Bacteria > Bacillati > Actinomycetota > Actinomycetes > Kitasatosporales > Streptomycetaceae > Kitasatospora > Kitasatospora sp. NPDC101235. The sequence goes on along the minus strand of NZ_JBIWNZ010000001.1, from coordinate 112,046 downwards.
GCTCCGGGCCCCGCGGGTGCCGCCGGCTTCGGACCGCCTCCCGGGCTGCCCACCGCGCCCGGCATGGCCCCGGCACCCGGTCTGCCCGCCGCGCCAGGGGCCGGAGCGGCGCCGCGCCCCGGGAGGAGCGGGAACCTGCGGCGCAACGCCGTCTGGGCGTTCGTCGGCGCGGTGATCGTGTCGGTCGGCTGGACCGCCGCCGTGATGGCCGTCCCCGGCCTGGTCAGCAGCGAGTCCTCACCCCGCGGGCTGCGCGGCTACCACCTCTCCGACGACTTCTGCACCACCGGGAAGCCCACCAGGATCCTCCAGACGCACTCCGTCTCGGACACCTCCGCGCCGACCCACCACACCGACCGGCATCCGGCGCTGGACAGCATGAACTGCTCGATGTCGCTCAAGCGCACCGGCGGCAACAACGACAGCGAGTACGCCAACGTCTACCTGCGCGCCGACCTGCACAAGGCGGTCAACCCCGCGCCCGAGCTGGAGGCCAACAAGGAGCTCTACCGGGCCCGCGGCTACCAGGTCACCGACATCGCGGGGCTCGGCGAGGAGGCGTACTTCCTGTACAAGGACGACGGCTCGGACAAGTACCACAGCGTCTACGCCGAACTGGACATCCGCGACGGCGGGATGACCTACTACATCAACTACTCGGCCAGCTACACCGAGGGCAAGGGCAAGCCGCCGTCCAAGGAGGAACTGCGCAGCGCCCTCCAGTCGGACGGGCAGGACGCCGTCCGGGCCATGAAGAAGTAGGTCCGGCTCCGCTGCCCGCCGCGCTGTGCCGCCCGTACCGCCCGCGCCGTGCGTGCCGTGCCGCCGTCAGCGGACGGCCGTCAGTAGGCGGGCCGGGAGCCGGCCCGGGCGGCCCGGGCGACGGCGACCACCGCGCGCTCCAGGGCGAAGGCCGGGTCGTCCGAGCCGCCCTTGACGGCGGCGTCGGCCTGGGCGATCGCGGTCAGCGCGGTGGCCACCCCGTCGCCCGTCCAGCCGCGCATCTGCTGGCGGACCCGGTCGACCTTCCACGGCGGCATGCCCAGCTCGCGGGCCAGGTCGGCCGGGCGCATGTTCCGCCCCGCGCTCGCCAGCCGGCCGATGCTGCGCACGCCGGAGGCCAGCGCGTACGTGATGCCGGTCGGCGGCTGGCCGACGGCCAGCGCCCAGCGCAGCCGCTCCAGCGCCTCCGCGGCCCGGCCGGTGACGGCTAGGTCGGCCACCTCGAAGCCGGTCGCCTCGGCCCGGCCGCTGTAGTAGCGGGCCACCACCGTCTCGTCGATCGTGCCCTCGACGTCCGAGGTCAGCTGGTGGCAGGCGGCCGCCAGCTCGCGCAGGTCGCTGCCGAGCGCGTCCAGCAGGGCCTGGCAGGCCTCCGGGGTCGCCGAGCGTCCCAGGGTGCGGAACTCGCCCTTGACGAAGGCCAGCCGTTCGCTCGCCTTGGCCAGCTTGGCGCAGGCCACCTCGCGCCCGCCGGCCTTGCGCCCGGCGTCCAGCAGGCCCTTGCCCTTGGCGCCGCCGGCGTGCACCAGCACCATGATCACTTCCTCGGCCGGCGCCTCGATGTACGCCTTGACCTCCTTCACCGAGTCGGCGGAGAGGTCCTGCGCGGCCCGGACCACGATCACCTTGCGCTCGGCGAACAGCGACGGCGTGGTCAGCTCGGCCAGGCTGCCGGGCTGCAGGCCGCCGGGCGGCAGGTCCCGCACGTCGGTGTCCGGGTCCGCAGCCTTCGCCGCCGCCACCACCTGGGCGACCGCACGGTCCAGCAGCAGCTCCTCCTGGCCGACCGCGAGGGTCAGCGGGGCGAGCAGGTCGTCGGGTGCACTCTTCCTGGCCATCGCGTACCAGCATCCCACGGGCCGCGGACACTCCCGCCCGACGGAGCGGGCGGGCCGACCTGGACAATGGCCCGGTGACCGAGAACCACACCACCGACCTCCCGGCCGTCGACGACCCGTACGCCCGGCAGCTGCTCGTCCTGCCCGACCGTGACGCCGCCGAGGAGGCCGCCGAGGAGCTCGGCGCCACCCAGCCCGACCTCGGCGAGCTCGAAGTCGTCCGCGACGCGCTCGCGGGCGAGGACGACGCGGAGGATGCCCAGTGGCTGATCGTGTCCGAGGCCCCGGAGAGCGGCTGGACCCCGGCGCTGCTGCACGCCCTCGACACCCTCGCGGCCGGCTACGAGGGCTGGCGCGAGGAGGCCTGAGGGGCTCCGGGCCGGGCCCGGAGCGCGCCGCGACCGTCTCCCCACCCTCACCCGATCGTCGACACCTCACTGCGGGCCGCCCTCACCCCCGCGCTCGTGGCATTTCGCCGGCGCGCTCCGGGCTTACCCGGAGCGCGCCGGAACGTTTCTTCTGGCCCCGCTCCCGCACCCCTCCACTCCTCCCACAGCCCCCTACCCCTTTCCCTGCCCCACGTGGTTGGTGGGAGGAGGAGAGCGCGGGGGTCACACGGGCGGAGCTCGGGGGGAGGCCGGGGTCTGCTCGGGGTGGGCGTGGGCTGCGGAGCCCTGCCCCTCGCCCCCGCGGTTCCCGCCGCCCCCGCCGCCCCCGCCGTGGCTGCGCGGGTGGCGGGCTGCGTGGGAGGGCTGGGGGTGGACGGCCACGCCGAGGGTGGCCGGGGAGTCACCCGTCACCGCGATGTCCCCCTCCCGGTCCGTGCGCAGCACGGTGGCGCCGAGTGCGCGCAGGTGGTCGACCGTCCTCGGGGACGGATGGCCGTACGGATTGCCCTCTCCGCAGGAGATCAGGGCCAACCGGGGCCTCAGGGAGGCGGCCAAGTCCCAGTCCTGGTGGGCCGATCCGTGATGTGCCACCTTCACGACATCGGCCTTCCCCACCCGGCCCGACAAGGCCGACTGGGCCTGGGGTTCGAGATCTCCGAGCAGTGCCATCCGTAGTCCTCCTGTCAGTGACACCATCAATGCGACGCTTGCGTTGTTCGGGCCCGGTGCCTCGACAGCCGCACCGGGGACGGGCCACACCACGTCCCAGGCCAACTCCGCACCGGCCGAGCGCCGTTCACCCCGGCCGGCTCTCAGCAACGAGAGGCCGACACCTGCGGCCCAGCCCGTCACCCGGGCCGCCTCTTCCGGTGGGTCGTCCAGCGTGGTGCCCTCGATCGCGCCGACCCTGCGGCCTCGCAGCACCCCCGGCACGCCCTCGACGTGGTCAGCGTGGAAGTGCGTCAGCAGTAGTAAGGGAACCGTCGTGATGCCGAGGTCCCGCAGGCATCTGTCCGCGGCTTTCGGATCCGGCCCGGCATCGATCACCACCGCGCTGCCCGGCGCCCCCGTTGCGAGGGCCAACATGTCTCCCTGCCCGACGTCGCACATCACCAGTCGCCACCCCGGCGGTGGCCAGCCGGTGGCGATCCGGGTGAGCTGCGGCGGGCGCAGCAGCACGGCCAGCAGGACCACCGTCAGCGCCACCGTCACCAGGGCCCGCGCCCAGCGCCGCCGGGTGGGCGCCGGCATCGGCCTGCCCGGCTCCGCCCGTCGGGGCAGGAGGAGCGGCGCCGCCCAGCAGGCCGCCAGTACGGCCAGCGCGACCGTCACCGTCCCGAACCACCCTCCTGGCCAGAGCAGTTGGCCGCCCGGGACTTCGGCGCCGCGTCGTGCCACCAGGGCGAGCCAGCCGACCGGCACCGCGGCCGGCGCCGCGAGCAGGTGGGCCACGGCCGGGAGGAACGGGTGCAGGACGAGCACCCCGAAGCCGAGCAGTGTTGCCGGGGCCACCGCCGGCTCGGCCAGCAGGTTGCACGGGATGCCGACCAGGCTGATGTGCCCGGACAGCACCACCGTCACCGGAGCGCACAGCGCCTGGGCGGCCGCCGCCGCCGCGAGCGCGCCCGCCAGGTGGCGTGGCCATCGCCGGGCCCGCAGGGCCTCGGCCCAGTGCGGCCCGAGGACGAGCAGCCCGGCAGTGGCGAGCACCGAGAGCAGGAAGCCGAACGAGCGCGCCAGGAAAGGGTCCAACAGGACCAGCACCAGGACCGCTCCGGCGAGCGCGGGCACCGCTCGGCGGGGACGGCCGGTGGCCAGGGCCAGCATGCCGATCAGCCCCGTCCCGGCCGCCCGCAGCACGCTGGGCTCGGGCCGGCAGACGGTGACGAAGGCCAGCGTCAGCGCGGTGCCGAGCAGTGCACCGGTGCGCAGCGACAGACCCAGCACCGCGGCCAGCCCGCGCCGCTCCGGGGTGCCGGCCTGCCCGGGCGCGCCCAGCAGCGCGCCGAGGACGATCGCCAGGTTGGCCCCACTGACCGCCACCAGGTGGACCAGGTCGGTGGCCCGGAAGGCGTCGTCGAGGTCGTCGGGCAGGCGCGAGGTGTCGCCGACGACCAACCCCGGGAGAAGCCCGCGCGCGTCCGCCGGAAGTCCGTCGGTGGCCGAGCGCAGTCCTTCGCGCAGTCGGCCGGCGATCCGCTGCGGCAGGCTCGGCGGCGCCAGCTGCCGGGGCGGCCCGTGGACGACCAGCAGCGCAGCAAACTCGGTGTCACGGCCCTCCCCCGCCGGGCGCACCTCGGCCTCCACGGCCAGTCGCTGGGACGGGAGCAGCCGCTGCCAGGGCTCGTCCTCCGCCCCTCGGGCCATGACGGTCACCGGCGTACGCGTGCGGGTGGTCCGCCCGTCCGGGAGCAGGGAGACGCGGTCGGCCACCGCGTCCACCGTGACGAGAGTCTGCCCGACGACGGTACCGCCTCGGGAGGTATGGATCTTCGGGTCCGCCGCAACGGTCAGCTCCACCTCCACCACCGGGGACGGCGCGCCCGGCGCTCGCGGTTCAGCGGCCATGGCCGCACGGGCGAGCTCCGGCAGCGGCCCCCGGTGGAGGTCGGCGGTGTGCAGCGGGGTGGCGATCGCGGCTGCCGCGCCGGTGAGCAGGACGGCGGCCAGCGTCGCCGCGGACCCACGCCGGCGCAGGACCCCCCGCCGGGCGAGCAGCAGGACGGCAACGAGCACGGCGAGGCCCGCCGAGGTGAGGACGAGGGCCTCGTACCCCGGCTCCAGCCGCAGGAGCGCCGCCGTGACCGCCCAGGCCGAGACGGCGGGCAGCAGCAGCCGGAAGTCGGCACCCGGAGAGCGGGACGCCGCGGCCGGAGCGGCCGGCGTGGTAACGACGGACATGGCGGTACCTCCCTTCGCAGACCAGGGACGCGGGCGTGCGGGAAACGGGCAAGGGCGAGGGCAGAGCAGGCGTCAGAGGGTGAGCAACGGACGGAGTTCGGCATACGTACGGGCCCCGATGCCACTGACCTGCCGGAGCTGGTCGAGGGAGCGGAAGGAACCGTGCGAGGTGCGGTAGGCGAGGATGCGTTGGGCGAGGGTGGGGCCGACACCGGGGAGGGTGTCGAGCTGTTCGAGAGTGGCGCGGTTGAGGCTGACGGGTGGTCGGGGCGTGGCGGGGCCCGGAGGCCCGCTCCCGCTTCCGCCCGCCGGGGCGGGGACGGGCGCCTGTTCGCCGACCAGGATCTGTTCACCGTCCGTCAGGAATCGGGCCAGGTTGAGGTTCCTGGTGTCCGTCTCCGGCAGCGGACCGCCCGCCGCTCGCAGGGCGTCGGCCACCCGGGAGCCGCCGGGCAGGGTGTGCAGGCCGGGAAGATGGACCCGCCCGCCGATGTCCACCACAACGGCCGATCCGGCACCGCCCCCGGTTCCGGCTCCTGTTCCGGTTCCTGCTCCGGACGCAGCCGCGGCAGAGGTGTCGGCGGGGACGGACGGCTCGGCTCCCGACGGTGCCGCGACCGCCGCCAGTGCGGGCACGGCGACCGTCTCCGGCCGGGCCAGCCAGAAGTGCTGGACGGCGTAGCCGACCGCGAACAGCAGCAGGATGGCCAGCCCGGCCACCGCGCGCCGGTCGAGCGCCAGCGCCGAGGCCGACATGGGGAACGAGGAGAACCGCGGGCGCACCCCGACCTCCGATGGATCCCCTGCTTCGCCCGGGTCCGTCGCACCACCCGCATCCGGCGGCGCCGGCATCGCGGCCGGCATCGCGGCCGGCGACGGCGGCCCGGTGGCAGACGCCGCCCGCTCCCCCGTCGACGGCGAGGCCGCCCCCGGGGGACCCCCGCCCGCGCCGCCCACCGCCTCGTCATCCGTCGGCAGCAGCGCGGCCATCCGCAGCCGCACCGTCTCGTTGATCGCATCGCGCTTCGCCGCGCCCAGGCCCATGGTCGTCATGCCGAGGACGGTAGGAGCCTTGCGGCGGACGCGCGGAAATTAACGAAACCCTGTGGATAACCCGGGGGTTGTGGATAAAACGCATCACTCACAAGAGCGAGCAGGACCACCCGACGTTGACCGGGCGCCCAACGGACCGGCCGACCGACCGCCCGCCAACGGCCGCCCCCGCCCTCAGCGCGGCGCGACCACCACCGCGAGCAGCCCCGGCCCGACGTGCGCGCCGATCACCGCCCCCACCTCGCCGACGTACAGCTCCCCCAGCCCCGGCACCCGTGCCCGCAGCCGCTCCGCGAGCGGTTCGGCCCGGTCCTCGGCGGCCAGGTGGTGCACGGTGATGTCGACCTCCTGCTCCCCCGAGCGCTCGACCGCGATCTCCTCCAGCCGCGCGATCGCCCGCGACGCCGTCCGCACCTTCTCCAGCGGCTCGATCCGCCCCCCGTCCAGGTGCAGCAGCGGCTTGACCGCGAGTGCCGAGCCGAGCAGCGCCCGCGCCGCCCCGATCCGGCCGCCCCGGCGCAGGTGCTCCAGGGTGTCGACGTAGAAGAACCCGCTGGTCCCGGCCGCCCGCCGGCCGGCCGCCTCGGCCGCCTCCGCCAGGCCCTGCCCGGCCGCGATCGCCTCGGCCGCCGCCAGCACGCCGTACCCGAGCGCCATCCCGACCATCCGGCTGTCCACCACCCGCACCGGTACGGGCGCCTCGGCGGCGGCCAGCCGGGCGGCCTCGACGGTGCCGGACAGTTCGCCGGAGATGTGCACCGAGACGATCCCCTTCGCCCCGGCCCCGGCGGCCGCCCGGTAGGTGGCGGCGAAGGTTTCCGGGTTCGGCCGGGAGGTGGTCACCCGCTGCTTGCCGCGCAACGCCTCGGCCACGTCCTTCGGGGAGATCTCGACGCCCTCGCTCAGGACCGAGTCACCGACCGCGACGCTCAGCGGGACCATCGTGATCCCGTAACGGTCGAGGGTCTCCTGCGGCAGATAGGCCGTGGAATCGGTGACAAGTGCGAGGTCGGAGGGCATGAGCCGGAGGTTACTCCCCGCCGGACCGGGAGGACAGCGCCCGGTCCGGGCACCGGCCGAAGGCCTCGCGCCGCGCCTACCGGGTCAGCCGGCCGAGGGCCCCGCCGAAGGCCCGGTCGAGGGCTTGCGCAGCCGCTGCGCCAGCTTGGTCAGCGGATCGGCCAGCCCGAGCAGCTCCTCCGCACTCGGACGCCCCTTCCCGTCGGTCAGCCCGGCCCGAGCCGCACCCCCGGCCGCCCCCGCCGAACCGGCAGAACCCGAAGCACCCCGGGCCGAAGAGCCCCCAGAACCCGTCGCCCCGCCCGAGGAGCCCCCCGACGAACCCGACGAACCCGAGGAACCCGAGGTACCCGAGGTACCCGAGGAAGCGCCCCCCGCGGCGTCCCAGTGCCGCAGCGCCCCCGCCTCGCTCTCGCACTCCTGGCTCAGCCGGCTCAGCTCGTCGTCCGCGAACCGGTGCATCCGGTCCTGCGCCGCCCAGCGCATGGTCTCCGCCGAGTGCGTGATCCGCTCCGCCCGCTCGCGCAGTTCCGGCAGCTTGGCGGCGATCCGCGCGGTGTCCGGTTCGCGCTCCAGCATCCGCAGTTCGCCGTCGAGCTCGGCGGCGTGCGCGTCGAGCCGGCGGAGCAGGGCGAGCGACTCGCCGAGCTGGCCGTCCTGGGCGAGGCCGCCCTCCAGCACCTGCCGGGTGCCGTCGAGCGAGGTCCGCAGGCCCAGCCGGACGGAGGCGATCTGCGCGGGCGGGCCGATCTTGGTGTACGTCTTCGCCTTGAGGGTGGCGGTCTCGACGGCGCGCCGGGCGTTGGCCTCGTGCTTCTCGATCTTCTTGCCGACGGCCTTGGCGGCCTTGACCGTTCCGACCACGGCCAGGACCATCACCGCGACCCCGAAGAGCAGGACCAATCCGATCATCACGCCGAACACGTCCATCGCGCGCCACCTTCCGCCGTCGTTCCGGCCGCCACCGGGCCCAACGCGGGCCGCATCGCCGTGGGTTCCACCGTAGCCGCCGGAGTCCGCCCGAGGGCAGCCCGAGCAGCCCTCGCAGGCGGAGATCAGGGTCAGATCCGGGATCTCCCCGAGGTCCCTCGAACCCCCACCCCCACGCACCCCCGGCCTCACCCTCGCCGCCGCACCCCCACCCTCGCCGCCACCCCCGCAAACGCCGGGCGGGCGCCCCGAAGGACGCCCGCCCGATCACTCCCGCAGCAGCGGCCGCACTCAGCCGGTGACGATGTTCACCAGCTTCGGCGCCCGCGCGATCACCTTCCGCACCTCGGCCCCGCCGATCGCCGCGACGACCACCGGCTCCGCCAGCGCCAGCGCCTCCAGCTCGGCGTCCGAGATGCCCGGCGCGACCTCCAGCCGCGCCTTGACCTTGCCCTTGATCTGGACCACGCAGGTCACCGTCTCGTCCACCACGTACGCCGGGTCGGCGACCGGGTAGTCGGTGTGCGCCAGCGACTCGCCGTGGCCCAGCCGACGCCACAGCTCCTCGGCGACGTGCGGGGCCAGCGGCGCGACCATCAGCACCAGCTGCTCGGCCACCGCCCGCGGCGTGGAGCCGCGCTTGACCAGGTAGTTGTTCAGCTCGATGGCCTTGGCGACGGCCGTGTTGAAGCGCAGCCCGGCCATGTCGCCGCGGATGCCGTCGATCGCCTTGTGCAGGGCGCGCAGCGTCGCCTCGTCCGGCTCCTCCTCGGTGACGACCAGCTCGCCGGTGGTCTCCGAGACGACGTTGCGCCACAGGCGCTGCAGGAAGCGGTACGAGCCGACGACGGCGCGGGTGTCCCACGGGCGGGAGACGTCCAGCGGGCCCATCGACATCTCGTACAGGCGCAGCGTGTCGGCGCCGTACTCGTCGGCGATGTCGTCCGGCGCGACGGCGTTCTTCAGGGACTTGCCCATCTTCCCGGCCTCGCGCTTGACCGGCTCGCCCTGCCAGAAGTACTGGCCGTCGCGCTCCTCGACCTCGGCGGCGGGCACCGGGAAGCCGCGCTCGTCGCGGTAGACGTCGGCGGTGATCATGCCCTGGTTGAACAGCTTGTGGAACGGCTCGACGGACGAGACGTGGCCCAGGTCGTGCAGCACCTTGTGCCAGAAGCGCGCGTACAGCAGGTGCAGCACGGCGTGCTCGGCGCCGCCGACGTACAGGTCTGCGCCACCGGCCGGCTTGTTCGCCGTCGGGCCCAGCCAGTACTGCTCGTTGGCCGGGTCGACGACCGCCGAGGAGTTCGCCGGGTCGACGTAGCGCAGCTCGTACCAGCAGGAGCCGGCCCAGTTGGGCATGGTGTTGGTCTCGCGGCGGTACTTCCTGACGCCGTCGCCCAGGTCCAGTTCGACGTTGACCCAGGCCTCGTTGCGCGACAGCGGGGTCTCCGGCGAGGAGCCGGCGTCGTACGCGTCGTAGGTGCGCGGCGAGTAGTCGTCGACCTCGGGGACCTCGACCGGCAGCATCGACTCGGGCAGCGCGTGCATGACGCCGTCCTCGTCGTAGACGATCGGGAAGGGCTCGCCCCAGTACCGCTGGCGGCTGAACAGCCAGTCGCGCAGGCGGTAGTTGACGGTGCCCTCGCCGATGCCGCGCTCGGTCAGCCAGGCGGTGACGGCGGCCTTGGCGTCGACGACGCTCAGCCCGTTCAGCGACAGGTCGCCTTCGGAGCGGGCGGAGTTGACGATGACGGAGTCGTAGGTGTCGAACGCGTCGTCCCACTCGGCCGGGTCAAAGCCGCGCCCGTCGGTGGGCTCGACGACGCAGCGCATCGGCAGCGCGAAGGCGCGGGCGAAGGCGAAGTCGCGGTGGTCGTGGGCGGGGACGGCCATGATGGCGCCGGTGCCGTAGCCCATCAGCACGTAGTCGGCGATGAACACCGGGACGGACTCGCCGCTGACCGGGTTGACGGCGTGGGCGCCGGTGAAGACGCCGGTCTTGACCTTGGCCTCGACCTGTCGCTCGACGTCCGACTTGGCGGCGGCCGCGGCGCGGTAGGCGGCGACGGCCTCGGCGGGGGTGGCGGCGCCGCCGGTCCACTCGGCGGGCACGCCCTCGGGCCAGGCGGCGGGGACGATCGAGTCGACCAGGCCGTGCTCGGGGGCCAGCACCATGTAGGTGGCGCCGAACAGGGTGTCGGGGCGGGTGGTGAAGACGGTGATCTTCTCGTCACCGGGAGCCGCGAAGTCGACCCGGGCGCCCTCGGAGCGCCCGATCCAGTTGCGCTGCTGCAGCTTGATGGCCTCGGGCCAGTCCAGCAGGTCCAGGTCCTCGATCAGCCGGTCCGAGTACGCGGTGATGCGCATCATCCACTGGCGCAGGTTGGACTTGAACACCGGGAAGTTGCCGCGCTCGGAGCGGCCGTCCGCGGTGACCTCCTCGTTGGCCAGCACGGTGCCCAGGCCCGGGCACCAGTTGACCGGCACCTCCTTGGCGTAGGCCAGGCGGTACTCGCCCAGGACCTCGTCGCGCTCGGCGACGGACAGCCCGGCCCAGGCGCGCCCGCCCGGGACCTCACGCGCGCCGGACTCGAACTCGGCGACCAGCTCGGCGATCGGGCGGGCCTTGCGGGCGTCCGCGTCGTACCAGGAGTTGAAGATCTGCAGGAAGATCCACTGGGTCCAGCGGTAGTAGTCCGGGTCGATCGTGGAGATCGAGCGGCGCGGGTCGTGGCCCAGGCCCAGCCGGCGCAGCTGCTGGCGCATGTTGGCGATGTTGGCCTCGGTGGAGACCCGCGGGTGGGTGCCGGTCTGCACCGCGTACTGCTCGGCGGGCAGGCCGAAGGCGTCGTAGCCCAGCGTGTGCAGCACGTTGTGGCCGGTCATCCGCTGGTAGCGGGCGAAGACGTCGGTGGCGATGTAGCCCAGCGGGTGGCCGACGTGCAGGCCCGCGCCCGAGGGGTACGGGAACATGTCCATGATGAAGCTGTGCGGCTTCGCGGCGACGTCGCCGGCCGCCGGGTCGGCCAGCGCACCGGTGGGGTTGGGGGCGTGGAAGGTGCCCTCCTTCTCCCAGATGTCCTGCCAGCGGGACTCGATCTCGGCCGCCAGCGCGGCGCTGTACCGGAACGGCTCGGTCGCGGTCTCGGCCGCGCCGGACGCAGGGGTCGTCTCGCTCATGGTCCTTCAAGCTCCATCGATGTCAGTTGGCGAACCGCGCAGGCGCCCGGCCCGTGGACCCGGCCCGGGACGGGGTCGGGGGCGGAAAACAAAAAATCCCCTCGCAGGAGGGGACGCCACGCCGACTCCGGCACCGCCCGGGGGCGCAGCCGGTCCTGGTCAGCGCGGCCGGCTAAGGAGCAGGCGCACGGTTCGCATGGGCTCAGGGTACCGCAAGCGGGTCGGCGCGCTCCCGGGAGTACCGCCCGGGAGCGCGCCCGCACCGACGGCGGCGCGGCGGCCTCCCCGGGCGGCGGGACCCCGGGACGTCCCTCACCGGGCCGCCACCCGCCCCGCCGCGTCGAACTCCCGCAGCGCCTTCGCCAGCCGCTCGGACTGCATCCCCGCCGCGAGCGAGCGCGCCAGCGCCGCGGTGCGGGCCGCCTCCCGCTGGTCGCCGAGCCTGCGGTGGGCCTCGGCGAGGCGCACCATCAGCAGCGCCTTGGAGCGGGCCCGCCCCGGCCCGAGCCCGGCCACGGCCTCGGCGAGCAGCACCTTCGCCAGCCGGTGCTGGCCGAGCGCCAGCCGGCCCTCCCCCACCATCCCGGCGAGGCCGGCCCGGGCCTCCTCGGCGCCGGGCAGGCCGTCCAGCTCGGCGAAGGCCCGGGCGGCGGCGGTCTCGGCCCGCTCGGCCTCACCCCGGCGGCCGTACGCGCGGGCGAGCCGGCCGTACTGGCGGGCCCGGGCGGTGGGGCTGAGCGCGGCGCCGTGGGTGTCCAGGGCCCCGGCGAGCGCGGACACGGCGTCCAGCCCGCGCCCGCCGGCGCCCTGGGTGGCGAGCACGACCAGTGCGCCGAGCACCGCGACCCCGAGCCGGGGGTCGCCGCTGACGTGGGCGGCGCGCAGCGCGGCGACGAAGGCCCGCTGGGCAGCCGCGTCGTGGCCGAGGTCGTACGCGGCCCAGCCGGCCAGCCGGGCGAGTCTGCTGGCCGTGCCGTACAGCTCGCGGCCGAGCCGTTCGTCGTACGCGCCGAGTTCCAGCAGCTTGGCCAGCATGGCGAGTTCGGCCCGGACGGGGCCGAGGACGAGGCCGCCGCCGCAGGCCCGTTCGAGCTTCTGCTTGCTGCGGTAGGACAGGCCGAGTTCGCCGACCAGCCCGGGTTCGACGCGCAGCGCGCCCTCCCCGCCGCCGACGGGCGGTGGCGGGGAGTCGAGGCGGGCGGCGGCCTGGTCGAGGTCGGCGCTGCGGAACAGGTCGGTGAGGCGGACCGGGCCGGCGTCGGTGGCGGCCTCGCGCAGTGCGGTCTGGGCGGTGTCGGCGGTCCACGGGTCGGTGAGCAGCCTGGGCGAGAGGATCTTGGCGCCGCGGTGGCCGCCCATCCGGCCCCAGAGCTGTTCGTAGGTGACGGCGATGCCGAGGGTGCGACTGAGCACCTCGCAGACCGCCTGGTCGTGCGGGCTGCGCGGCACCATGCCGCGGTCGCGCCACTTGTACGGGGCGGTGGAGCTGATGGCGAGGCCCGGCGGCAGGGCGAGGCTCACCTCGCGGGCGAGCCGTTCCGGACTCCAGCCGAGCTGGTGGAGTATCCGGGCCAGTTCCTCGTTCCGCCTTCGCTCCAGATCGGCCATGGCACGACGGTAGCGGGATTCCGGGCTCTCCGACCGGTGGCACGGGCAGAACGGCGAAGAGCCGCCTCCCGTTTCCGGGAGGCGGCTCTCGACTTCTGTGGAGCTATGGGGAATTGAACCCCAGACCTCTTGCATGCCATGCAAGCGCTCTACCAACTGAGCTATAGCCCCTTGACCTGCGATGTCACCGTGGTTCCCGGTTGTTTCCGACCGTTTCCCTCGGCGACATCGACTACTTTACACGGTCCGGGGGGTGCTCCAGAAATCCGTTTCCCGAGGTCCGCACCACACGCCCCGGGAGCCCCGCGTCCCGGGCTCCGAAAGCCCGAGCTCCGGGGCCGCCTCCGGCGCCCCGGGCGTACGCCCCCCGCCCGGGGCGCGCGGCGACCAGGCGGGCGCCCTGCCACCGCGCCGCTCCGGCCCCCGCCCCGTCCCCGCTACCGCGCCGCCCGCCAGCTGCGCGCCGCGAAGCCCGCGGAGGTCAGCACCACGGCGGCGGCGACCAGCAGGGTGGTCCGCACCGCGCCCCCCGACTCGGCGGCCGGCGCCGGCAGGTCGACCCGGCCGAGGAACACCGAGCCCAGCACCGCGACGCCGATCACCTGGCCGAGCTGGATGACCGTCACCATCACGCCACTGGCGTCGGCCGCGTCCTCGGGCTCCACCCCCGCGAGCGCCCGGGCGAACAGCGGTGCGTACGCGCAGCCGGCGGCCAGGCCGAGCGCGGCCATCTCCACCAGCGGACCGGCGCAGACCTCCGCCCCGCCGCCGAGCAGCAGTCCGAGCAGCAGGTAGCCGCCGGCGAGCAGCACCCCGGCGAGCGCCGGCAGGGCCCGGTGCAGCCGCCCGGGCAGCCGGTGCCAGTGCATGCTGGACAGCCCGAAGCCGACCGCGACGGGCGCCGAGCAGAGCCCGGCCTTCAGCGCGCTGTGGCCGAGCGCGGCCTGCTGGTGCAGGGCGAAGGCGAACATGAAACCCGCGAAGGCCGCCATGATCGAGAACAGTCCGGCGGCCGCGGGGCGCAGCCCGGGGGCACGCAGCACCCGCCCGGAGATCAGCGGCTGTCCGCCGCGCCGGGCGATCCGGCGTTCGACGGCCACGAACACGCCGAACAGCAGCACGCCGGCCGCGATCATCACCCAGCCCCACGCGGGCCAGCCCAACTCGTGGCCGAGGACGAGCGGGACCACCAGCAGGCCGAGGGCCGCGCCGAGCACCACCAGGCCGGGGAGGTCGAAGCCGCGGGTGGCGTCGCCGGGCAGCCGGGGCAGCAGCCGGGCGCCGGCCGCGAGCAGCAGCACGCCGATCGGCACGTTGACCAGGAACACCGGCCGCCAGCCGCTTCCGAACAGGTCGGCGCTGACCAGGAGGCCGCCGAGCACCTGGCCGAGCGCTGTGCCGCCGGCCAGCACCGCCGAGTAGAGGCCGAGCGCCCGGGTGCGGGCGGCGCCGGTGAAGGTGCGCTGGAGCAGGCTCATCACCTGGGGCACCATCACGGCCGAGCCGGCGCCCTGGAGCAGCCGGAAGGCGATCAGCCAGCCCGTGGCCGGGGCGAGGCCGCAGGCCAGCGAGGCGGCGGTGAAGACGGCCAGGCCGAGCTGGAAGAGCCGGCTGTAGCCGTAGCGGGCGCCGAGCCGGGCGCCGGTGATGAGCAGCACGGCGTAGGCGATGGTGTAGCCGGCGATGACCAGCTGGAGTGCGGCGCCGGAGGCGCCCAGGTCGGTTCGGATGGTGGGGGACCGCGACGTTGACGATGGAGCCGTCGAGCACGGCCATGAACTGCCCGCACAGGACGAGCGCGAGGAGCAGTCCGGCCCGTACCGCTCGCTGTTCGGCACCGATCGGATGCGCCCGTCGCGCGGGGTGGTGTTCAACAGCCTCTGGTGCATGCTGACCGCCCCGCCGTGCTGCAACCCCTGCGAGAACCGGGAGGAGACCCTGCCGCGGATGGTGGCGGTGCTGCGCTCGGCGTACGGCAAGCACGTGGGCGAGCCGGCCTGGGAGGAGCACGTGCAGCGGATGTCGGCGCGCAGCGAGCTGTTCCGGGAGCTGTGGGACCGCCAGGAGGTCGCGCCGCCGGAGGCGTGGCTGCGGATGTTCCGCCACCCGGAGGTCGGGGTACTGCGGCTGAACGCCACCTACCTGACGATGCCGGGCGTGCCGGAGTGCTACATCGTGGTGTACGTGCCGGCCGGCCCGGAGGACCGGGAGCAGGTCGAGCGGCTCGGCTCGCTGCCGCCGGGCGGCTGGAGCCACACCTGCGAGGCCTGAGGCCGGAGCCCGCTCGATGAAACGGCGGGGGACTGAAACGGCGGGAGGCCGAAACGCCGGAAGGCCGCCGCCCCTTGGGCGACGGCCTTCCGAACTGCTGTGGAGCTATGGGGAATTGAACCCCAGACCTCTTGCATGCCATGCAAGCGCTCTACCAACTGAGCTATAGCCCCGCGACACGGGCGACCCTGGCTGACCACGACCGCCGATGCGGAGTGGAGCTATGGGGAATTGAACCCCAGACCTCTTGCATGCCATGCAAGCGCTCTACCAACTGAGCTATAGCCCCGCACTCACCGGATCTCCCGCTTCCCTTCCGGGCCGCGTTCCTTCCCTGCGAACGAGGAAGACTCTAGCTGGTCAGGGCCGGAACTGCGAAATCCGCTCCCTCCGGACCCCGCCGAGGGCCCCGAGAGGCCCCCGGCGCCCGGTGCCGCCCGCGCCGGGACCGCTCAGGTGTCGTCGCCGATGACCGGCTGCGGCAGCGTGCCCGCGTTGTGCTCCAGCAGGCGCCAGCCGCGCGTGCCGTGGCCGAGCACCGACCAGCAGCAGTTGGACAGCCCGCCGAAGCGCTCCCACTGGGCCGGCTCCAGGCCGAGCAGCCGCCCGAGCATGGTGCGGATCGTCCCGCCGTGGCTGACCACCACCAGCGTGCCGTTCTCGGGGAGCTTGCCGACGGCCTCCAGGACCACGGGCACCGAGCGGTCGGCGACCTCGGTGGCCAGCTCGCCGCCACCGCCGCGCCGCACCGGATCGCCGGCCGCCCAGGCCTCGTACTCCTCCGGGAAGCGCTCGCGGATCTCGGCGTTGGTCAGGCCCTGCCAGGAGCCCGCGAAGGTCTCCCGCAGGCCCTCGTGGTGCTGCACGTCGAGCCCGGTGACCGCGGCCAGCTCGGCAGCGGTGCGCCGGGCGCGCGTGAGGTCCGAGGAGATCAGCAGGTCGGGACGGAGCCCGGAGAGCAGCCGGGCCGCCCGCTGGGCCTGCAGGACGCCCTGCCCGGTCAGCTCGATGTCCGTGGTGCCCTGGAAGCGGGATTCGAGGTTCCAGGACGTCTGACCGTGCCGCCAGAAGACGATGCGCGGGCCCCGGGTGCCCCGGCTCAGTGCAGGTCCTCGGGCTTGCCGAAGTCGTCGGCGGGGGCGACGGCGTTGCCGGCCCCGTCGGTGTGGGCGTCCGGGCGGTTGCGCGAGGCCAGGGCGTCCTCGGGCAGCGGCAGCTCGGGGCAGTCCTTCCAGAGCCGGTCCAGCGAGTAGAAGGAGCGCTCCTCGGAGTGCTGGACGTGCACGACGATGTCCAGGTAGTCGAGCAGGATCCAGCGGCCCTCGCGCTCGCCCTCGCGGCGCACCGGCTTGATGTCCAGCTGCTCGCGCAGCTGGTCCTCGATCTCCTCGGCGATCGAGCGGACCTGGCGGTCGTTGTTCGCGGAGGCGATCAGGAAGGCGTCGGTGATCGACAGCACCTCGCTGACGTCGAAGGCGATGATGTTGTGCGCGAGCTTGTCGGCCGCCGCCTGCGCGGCGACGGTGATGAGCTGCTGGCTGTGGTCGGTGACGGTCACGGTGTTCTTCCGGCTCGGCGGCTTGGGGCGCCCCGGCGCGCGGCCGGGGTCGCCTTCCAGGATCTCACGCCGCCCGGGCGGGCCCGGAACCGTTTTCCGGGCCCCCGGCCGCCGCCGGGCACCGGCCGTCACCGACCCCGACACCGGCCGTCACCCGACCCCGACACCGGCCGTCACCCGACCCGGGCCGCCACCGGGCCCGGGCCACCGCCCTACTGGGTCTTCGGCGGCTGGTAGTCCTTGCCCAGCACGACCAGCAGGTCCGCGTTCTGGGTGTCGCCGGTCACCTTCTTCACCACCGTGTCCGGCAGGCCGAGGCTGGTCGCCAGCGACTTCGCCGCGCCCTGCCGGGCGTCGTCGGTGTAGCGGATCTCACTGGCGGCCTGCGGGGCGGCCTTGACGCCGCCCGGGATGAACGTCAGACCGGAGTTGACGATCTGGACCTGCGCGGCGGCCCCCGCCGCGTCGTTGCCGCTGGCGTCCTGGAGCGCGACCCGGGCCGGGGCGTCGCCGGTGGCCGCGGACTTCACGGTGCCGCCCAGCACGTCCTTGACCTGCTTGCCCGCGGTCGCCTCGTCCAGGCTGCCGTCCGGCTTGACGGTCAGCGCGGTGGTGCCGAAGTGGCCGTCCTTCGCCTGCTGGGCGAGCTGGACGAGCACCCCGGCGAGGGCGTCCTCGGGCAGCGAGGGGTCGAGCACCGCGTTCATCCGGTGCACGTCGTCCTTGGCGTCCTTGAACTCGGTCGGCATGGTGCGCACCACCGCGTCCAGGACCTGCCCGAACCGGGCCAGCTGGGCGTCCCGGTTCTCGCCGGGGTTCTGCAGCGTGGCGTACGCGACCGCGGCCTTGCCGCTGAGCATGGTGTTCTTCCCGGCCGCGGACAGCAGCTTGCCGTCCGGCTTGTTGCCCTCGTGGGTCTCGGCGTTGGTGTCCACCCGGACGCCGCCGAGCTGGGAGACCAGCAGTTCCAGGTACGGGGTGTCCAGCCGCCAGGTGCCGGCCACCGGGGCGCCGAGCACGGTGGACAGGCCGTCGCGGGTCGCCGAGGCGCCGATGCCGTCCATGGACTGGCCGACCGTGGTGACCGGCGGGTCGCCCGGGCCGGGCAGCCGCAGGGTGTCGGGCAGCAGCAGCACCGTGCCCTTCTTCCCGGAGGCGTCGTTGACCAGCAGCGCGCTGGACACCTTGCCCTGGAGGTCGCGCAGGTGGACGACGTTGACCTGGCGCCCGCCGGCGGCGGTGGCCGCGGTCGGCTTGTCGCCGGTGAGGAAGAGGTACCCGCCGACGCCGCCGGCCGCGAGCGCCGCCACCACACCGAGGCCGATCAGCCGGTTGCGCAGCTTGCGGCGGCGCTCGGCGCGCACCTCACTGCGGGACTCGGCGAACTTCAGCCAGTCGATGACGTCCTCGGTCTCCTCCGCCTCCTCGTCGACGAAGGTGAACTCGCCCGTGGTGTAGCTGTCCTTGGGCGCCTTGCTCCCGGCCTTCCCGGCCCGCGCCCCGGCGACCTGCTCGGACGGCGGCTCGGCCTTGGCCGGCACCGGCTCCGTGGCGGGCCGGGGCACCCGCGGACGCGGCGGCGCGACGACGGGGGCCGCCGCGGCAGCGCCGGGGGCGGCGGCGGAAGGCGCGGCAGCCTCGGCCGTCGCCGGCGACGGCGCCTGCGGCTCGACGGCCTGGTACGGCTGCTGCTGGTAGCCCTGGTAGCCCTGCTGCTGGTAGCCGTACGGGTCCTGCCCGTACACCGGCTGCCCGTACTGGTCGTACTGCTGCTGGTCGTACGGCTGCGGCTCGTACGACTGGGACTGCTGCTGCGGGAACTGCCCGCTCTGGCCGCCCTGCTGGTACCCGTCGTAGCCCTGGTGGCCCTGCTGCTGGTAGCCGTACGGGTCCTGCCCGTACACCGGCTGCCCGTACTGGTCGTACTGCTGCTGCTCGTACGACTGCGGCTCCTGCTGCGGGTGCCGGTAGCCCTGGTACGGCTGCTGGTACTGCCCGGTGGACCAGTCCTCCGGCCGCCGGCCGTCGCTGCGATCAGTCATGCACCGCTCCCGGATCAGTCCCCGCGCGGCGCGTACAGCGCCCGCTTGTCGATGTAGCGGACCACGCCGTCCGGGACGAGGTACCAGACCGGCTCGCCCTGGGCGACCCGGTTGCGGCAGTCCGTGGAGGAGATGGCCAGCGCCGGGACCTCCACCAGGGAGACCCCGCCCACCGGAAGCCCGGCGTCCGACAGAGTGTGCCCCGGGCGGGTGCATCCGATGAAGTGGGCCAGCGAGAAGAGTTCGTCGGAGTCGCGCCAGGACAGGATCTGGGCGAGCGCGTCGGCACCGGTGATGAAGAAGAGGTCGGCGTCCGGGTGCAGGGCGTGCAGGTCGCGCAGGGTGTCGACGGTGTAGGTCGGGCCCTCGCGGTCGATGTCGATCCGGCTGACCGAGAACTGCGGGTTCTCGGCGGTCGCGATGACCGTCATCAGGTAGCGGTCCTCGGCCGGGGTGACGTGACGGTCGCTCTTCTGCCACGGCTGCCCGGTCGGCACGAAGATCACCTCGTCCAGGTGGAACGCGCTCGCGACCTCACTGGCGGCGACGAGGTGGCCGTGGTGGATCGGGTCGAAGGTGCCGCCCATCACGCCGAGGCGCTTCTTCACCGGTTCCGGTCCGCCGGGATTCCCGGCCTGCTCTCCCATGCCGCCACACCTTACGCGACACCCGTTACGGTGCGGGAACGGCCGGGTGGCGGTCCCCCGCAGACCGCGTGAGGGTTGTCCGCAGATGCGTGAGGGAGCGGCCGGCCGGTGGCCGGACGCTCCCCGAGCGGTCCCGGAATGCGGCTCAGCGGTCCCGGTTGAAGCGGGTGGTGATGAAGAGCAGGAGCAGCAGGATGACCAGCGCGGCGCCACCGGTCAGGGCCGGGTTCAGACTGTCGTGGTTGCCCCCCTCGCCCTCGGCGAGGAGGTTCAGAACGGGGAGTGCGGCAGCAGTGCTCATGGTCGGCGGGACCTTCTCGGCTCGGTGAACGGACCTGGGGTTGTTCCGGGCCGGCGAGGGCCCACCCGTCATCGTACGGGGGGTTACACGGCAACCGCTCGGCGGCCCACCGCCGCTGACCGGGCGTGAGCGCGGACCCGGGGAAGGGGCCGGGAAAGGACCGGGAAAGGACCGGGGAAGGCCCTGGCCTAGTTGTTCTTGAAGGCGCGCGCCATGATCCAGACCAGCAGGCCGATGCCCACGAAGGACGCGACCACGATGATCCGCAGGAACAGGCCGGGGCCGGACTCGTCGGAGATGGGCGCGGCCAGGCTGACAAGCGTGTCGGTGGACATCTGCGGGGCTCCTCGAACTGCTCGGTACCGCGGCCGGGTCCGGTCTCGGTCATCCAGGCCTCAGGGTAAACCGGCCTCACACCGGCGCAGCCCACCGACCCCTGTGACGTGCCCGCCGCCCGCGCGGCGACCCGCCCGTACGCCGGCTCCGGGGACGAGTACGCAACCACGCACGTTGCACAGGCAGTCGTTGCAGGCGAAGACCAGCGGGGGGAGCGGGCCAGTGGGCCGCAGCCGCCGTCGACCAGGAGGGACCCAGACCATGACCGACACGACCGCGAAGACCCCGAGCCGCCGCCGCGAGCGCTTCCCCGGGATCTCCACCCGCGCCTGGGAACACCCGGCGGACCGCTCCGCCCTGGTCGCTCTGCGCAGGCTGACCGGCTTCGACGACATCCTGAAGAAGCTCGCCGGCCTGGTCTCCGAGCGGGCGATCCGGCTGATGTTCCTGGCCACCGCCGTGAAGACCTCCGAGCGCCAGTTCCCGGAGCTGCACGACATGGTGCGCGACGCCGCCTACGTGCTCGACCTGGAGCAGGTCCCCGACCTGTACGTCACCCAGGACCCGACGGTCAACGCGTACTGCATCGGCATCGACACCCCGGTCATCGTGGTCACCAGCGGTCTGGTCGAGCTGCTCGACGAGGAGGAGCTGCGCTCGGTCATCGGCCACGAGGTCGGCCACGCGATGTCCGGCCACGCCGTCTACCGGACGATGCTGATGATCCTCACCAACATCGCCACCCGGATCGCCTGGGTGCCGCTCGGCAACCTGGCGATCACCGCGATCATCACCGCGCTCAAGGAGTGGTTCCGCAAGGCGGAGCTGTCCAGCGACCGGGCCGGCCTGCTCGCCGGGCAGGACCTCCAGGCGTCCATGCGGGCCCTGATGAAGCTGGCCGGGGGCCACAACCTGGCCGAGATGAACGTCGACGCCTTCCTGGAGCAGGCCGAGGAGTACGAGAAGGCCGGCGACCTGCGCGACGGCGTGCTCAAGGTGCTCCAGGTGCTGCCGCAGACCCACCCCTTCGCGGTGGTCCGGGTCGCCCAGCTGAAGAAGTGGGCGGAGAGCGACGACTACCGCTCGATCCTGGCCGGCGCCTACCCGCGCCGCTCGGACGACCCGGACGCCTCGGTCACCGAGCAGTGGAAGGCCGCCGCCGAGCACTACACCACCTCGGTCAAGGAGAGCAAGGACCCGCTGATGGGCCTGCTCCGGGACGTCGCCGGCGGCGCCGCGACCGTCGGCGGCAAGCTCCGCGACACCTTCACCGGCAACGGAAACCGCAACGGCTCCTCGGGCAGCGGATCCTCGGGCAACGGCTCCTCGGGCAACGGCTCCTCGGGCAGCGGCTCCTCGGGCAGCGGCGGCAACTGACCCGCCCGGTCCGCGACGGCGGCCGGTGTCCCGCCCGGGGCACCGGCCGCCGCGCCGTTCCACCGCCCGGGCGCCTCAGCTGCCCGCCAGCACCCCGCACACCTGCCAGCCCGGCCGGGCGTGGTTGCCGGGGTCGACCGGCGTCGGCGGCGCGACCACCGCGCCCTGCGCGGTGGCCAGCACCGGCTGCAGGAAGCCCGCCGTCGAGGTGCCGCAGGGCTCCGGCCCGGCCTGCACCACCGAGTCCACCAGCCGCAGCTGCGCCGAGGCCAGGTCGACCCGGTCGAACTCGAAGGTCAGCTGCCGCCGCACGGTCTCCAGGGTGACCGGCGCTCCGGCCGGGGCGCCGGCCGGCTTCAGCGCGTAGACGAAGGTGTGGTCGGTGGTGATCTGCAGGGTCCCGCTGTCCGCCTCGTCGATCCGCATCGCGCCGGCCACCTTCACGGTGTTCGAGGCCAGCGCGACCTGCGCCGGGTCGAAGCGGACCATCCAGCCGGTCACCGCGTGGTGCCGGTCGTCCACCGGCTGCGCCACGCTCGCGTCGAACTCCGCCTGTTCACCGGGCGTGACGAAGGCCCGGACGTCCGCGGTGGCGCCCTGGACCAGCGTGGCCGGGGACAGCGAGGAGGCGACCAGGTAGCGCTGGACGGTGTCGAGCGCCTTGGCCACCTCGACCCGGCTGAAGTGCCCGGTGGCGGCCCCGGTCGGGGTGTTCAGCCCGATCGTGCCGTCCCCGTACCCGGGCGGCAGCACGGCGAACGGGTTCGCCGGGTCGGCGACCGGGTGGACGGCCGAAGCCGGGCTCAACGCGACCAGGCTGACGGTCAGTTGGCTTCCCTCGGGCCGTACCGCGCCCCCCTTCGGCGAGCTCACCCCGAAGTACACCGCGGCCCCGAAGGCGAGCAGGATGAGCAGCAGCAGGGCGAACGCCTGGCGCGGGACGGTGCCCAGCAGGCCGAACCGCCCCCGCGGCCGGGTGGCCTTGCCGAAGGAGCCCGCCAGCCGCTCCCGGGCGGACAGTTCCTGGATGCGGGCAGCCCTCACGAACGATTCGTCGAACACGACGGACCGGAATTCGTCCTCGTTGCCGGAACCGCCCTCGGGCGTACCCTCCGGAGGCTCTCGCGGGTCACCCACACCACCAGGGTAGGCGGACACCGGCGCCGCCACGAGGGTCAGGGCGCACATTCCCGGGAACGCTCCGTGACCGCCGCCCCGGGGCGTGCGCCCGCGCTAGCCGGCGGGCGCCGTCACCACCAGCGGGGGCTCGGCCGGTGTCTGCCCCGGGTCGACCCCGGCGCTGCTGCTGCCGGACTCGGGGCGCCGGGGCGTGCCCGAGGAGCCGCCCACGCCCTGGTAGACCGCCGCGACCGCCACCGCGACCAGGCTCACGCCCATGATCACGGCGAGCACCCAGGCCACCGGCCGGTGCCAGCGCTGCTGGGCCACGTACCGCCCGCGGGCGCGCACCGGGTCGTAGCCGCGTCGCCACCGCCGCCGGCCCCGGCGGTCGGCGGCCCGGCCCGGCCCCGACCAGGGATCGGGGTAGAGGTGGTCCTCGTCGAGTCCGCTCGGGTACGGGCGCAGCTCCAGCGGCAGCCCCTCCCCGACCGGGACGTCACGGCCCCAGCCCGGGCCCGCGGTGTCCGGCTCGAACCGGGCCTCGGCGGCGGCGAGTTGCCGCTCCTTGGCGGTCGGCTCGTGCACGGCGGCGGACCGGACGAAGGCCTCATCGAAGACCACGGTGGCGAACTCGTCGTCCGCACCACCGTGGTCGGCGCCGTCGGGGTACGGAGAGCCCCCCACATCCTCAGCCACGGATTCAGCGTATTACCGGCCGGGCGATTTGTCTGTGGCTCCCGGCAGTTGGTCCGTCACACGTGTGACGGCCGCCCCGCGTACCGCGTTCAGCGGGCGTCCGCGCCCCCGCCGACGGTCTGCGCGGACTCGCCCCGGACGTGCCCGTCACCGGTGACGATGTACTTGGTGCTGGTCAGCTCGGGCAGGCCCATCGGGCCGCGGGCGTGCAGCTTCTGGGTGGAGATGCCGATCTCCGCGCCGAAGCCGAACTCGCCGCCGTCGGTGAAGCGGGTGGAGGCGTTGACGGCCACCGTGGTGGAGTCGACCAGCCTGGTGAAGCGGCGGGCGGCGGCCTGCGAGGTGGTGACGATCGCCTCGGTGTGACCGGAGGACCAGCGGCGGATGTGCTCGACGGCGGCGTCCAGCGAGGGCACCACGGCGGCGGCCAGGTCCAGCGAGAGGTACTCGGCGCCCCAGTCCTCGTCGGTGGCCGGCACCACGGTGGCCGGACCGCCCTGTGCGGCCTTCCGCACCGCCTCGTCGCCGTGCACGGTCACCCCGGCCTCGGCGAGCGCCACCAGCGCGAGCGGCAGGAAGGCGTCCGCGACGTCCTGGTGGACCAGCAGCGTCTCGGCCGCGTTGCAGACGCTGACCCGCTGCGCCTTGGAGTTCAGCAGGATGCCGACGGCCATCGCCAGGTCGGTCTCGGCGTCCACGTAGACGTGGCAGTTGCCGGTGCCGGTCTCGATCACCGGGACGGTCGAGCCCTCGACCACGGTACGGATCAGCGAGGCGCCGCCGCGCGGGATCAGCACGTCCACGTAGCCGCGGGCGCGCATCAGCTCCTGCACCGAGTCCCGGCTCTCCCCCGGCACCAGCTGGACCGCGTCGGCGGGCAGCCCGGCCGCGGCGACGGCGTCGCGCACCACGGCGACCAGCGCGGTGTTGGAGCGGTAGGCCGAGGCGGAGCCGCGCAGCAGCACCGCGTTGCCGGACTTGAGGCAGAGCGCGGCGGCGTCCGCGGTGACGTTCGGGCGGGCCTCGTAGATGATGCCGACCACGCCGAGCGGCACCCGGACCTGCCGCACGTCCAGGCCGTTGGGCAGGGTGTAGCCGCGCACCACCTCGCCGACCGGGTCGGGCAGGCCGGCCACGTCGCGCACGTCGGAGGCGATCGCGGCGATCCGCTCGTCGGTCAGGGTCAGCCGGTCGATCACCGACTCGGCGGTGCCGGCCGCCCGGGCCCGCTCCACGTCCTCGGCGTTGGCCGCGACGATCTCGGCGCTGCGGGCCACCAGGGCGTCCGCGACCGCCAGCAGCGCGGCATCCTTCGCGCCGCGCGGCAGCGGGGCGAGCACGGCGGCGGCCTCCCTGGCTCGGCGCGCTACGGCGAGGACGGGGCTGTCGGCGGTGGCGAGGTCGCTGGTCATGCCGCCAAGGGTAGCGACTGCGCCCGTCCCGTCCGGACGGCATTTCGCCCGGTGAGACGCCGCCCCGGACGTTCCCGGACCGTCAGGACGGCTCAGTACGGGTGCACGCCGCCCAGGGGCGGCGGCGGATCGCCGAAGCCCTCCGCCACCCGTTTGTGGTACGTCGCCCGGTCGACCACCTCCAGCCCGACGATCTCCCAGGGCGGCAGGTTCGCGGTGACCTTGTGCTCGCCCCACAGCCTCAGCGCGATGGCCGCCGCGTCGTGCAGGTCCCGGGCCTGTTCCCAGTAGCGGATCTCGGCGTGGTCGGCCGCGTAGCGGGCGGTCAGGAAGAACGCGTGGTCGTGTGCCAGCTGCTCCAGTGAGGCGCGCAGCGAGGACAGCGGGGTGACCTGCCCGGCCACGCTCAGCACCACGTGCCACAGCCGCGCCTGCTCGGGCACGGTGGGCGGCTGGGCCGCCCGGTCGCGTTCGGGCCGCAGCCTGCGCACCCCGCCGGGCCTCTGCGACGGCGGACCGGCCGGCTCGGCGGGGCCGTCCCCGCGTCCGCCGTCGATGCTGGTCAGCCGCCGGCCCGCCGTCCCTGCGGTCAGCGCTGCCTCGCGCCTGCGTTCCACCGGCGGCCTCCTGTTCGGCGATGTCGTGTCGTCCCCACCGGCCCCGTCGGCCCTCGGCCGACCGGTACGGCTGCGCCCCTCCTGGCCCGTGGCCGGGCCGCTCCCGGTACGGAGCGGCCCGCCGTCCGCGCTGCGCCGATCGGCCGGTGCCGGCTCGGGGCCTGTCTCATGGGTCCCTGCCAGGCGCGCGCCTGATCCGACAAAACCCAGGAGACAGGCCCCGGGCCGGTCAGCCCCGCAGAACGACCAGGTCGTCGCGGTGGACGACCTCGCGCTCGTACGCGGCGCCGAACTCCTGGGCCAGGTCGCGGGTGGACCGGCCGAGCAGGCGGGGCAACTCCCTCGCATCAAAGTTGACCAGTCCGCGAGCCACGATGTGGCCGTTTTCGGCAAGAAGGTCCACCGGATCACCCGCGGCGAACTCCCCGTCGACCCTGGTGACCCCGGCCGGCAGCAGCGAGGCGCCGCCGGAGACGACCGCCTGGACGGCGCCCGCGTCCAGGTGCAGCGCCCCGCGCGGGCTGCTCGCGTGGGCCAGCCAGAGCATCCGGTCGGAGGTCCGGCTGCCGGTGCGCAGGAAGAGCGTGCCGGTGGGCCGGCCGGACAGCGCGTCGGCGGCCTGGCTGGCGGCGGTGAGCACTACCGGGATGCCCGCGCCGGTGGCGATCCGGGCCGCCTCGACCTTGGTGACCATGCCACCGGTGCCGACCCCGGCCTTGCCGGCGCTGCCGATCTCGATGCCGTCGAGGTCCCGCGGGCCGCGCACCTCGGCGATCCGGCTGGTGCCGGGGCGGGACGGGTCGCCGTCGTACAGGCCGTCCACGTCGGAGAGCAGCACCAGCAGGTCGGCCCGGACCAGGTGGGCGACCAGCGCGGCGAGCCGGTCGTTGTCACCGAACTTGATTTCGGCGGTGGCCACGGTGTCGTTCTCGTTGACGATCGGCATCGCGCCCATCGCCAGCAGCTGGTCCAGGGTGCGGTAGGCGTTGCGGTAGTGGGCGCGCCGGCTGGCGTCCTCGGCGGTGAGCAGCACCTGGCCGACCCGGATGCCGTACCGGGCGAAGGAGGCGGTGTAGCGGGCGACCAGCAGGCCCTGGCCGACGCTGGCGGCGGCCTGCTGGCGGGCCAGGTCCTTGGGCCGCCCGTCCAGGCCGAGCGGGGCGAGCCCGGCGGCGATGGCGCCGGAGGAGACGAGCACGACCTCCGGCGCCTCGGGGCGGTTGCGTACCTTGGCGAGCGCGTCCACCAGGGCGTCGACGCGGTCGGCGTCCAGGCCGCCGGCCGCCGTGGTCAGGGAGGAGGAGCCGACCTTGACGACGATCCGCCGCGCGGTCAGCACCTCCTCCCGCAGAGAGTCCTCGCTCATCTCGCTGTACGCCCTTCCGGTGTGGTGCGGGTGCGGCGGGGCCCGGGCCCGGCCGTCACCCCCGCAATCTACGCGACTCGCGCAGGTCGTCCGCAGGCTGTTTCACCGGCTGGATCCGGCCTGGTCACGGCCTTGCCACAGCCCGTGCATCAATCCGGATGACTGGTATGGTCCCTGACCGAAAGCCAGATCGGGGGACGGCTTCTTGCCCGCTGGACCCATGTCGTCTTCGACCCTTCCTGTCACGACGGGCGGCGCCGCACTGGGCAAAGGCCGGCAACGGTCGCGGCCGTGCGCCCAGGAGAAAAGCGCATCATGCGTTCGTACACCACCAAGCTGACCGTCGCCGCGCTCGCGGCGGCCACCGCCCTGTCGCTCGCGGCCTGCGGGCCGGACAACGCGGACACCCCGGCCGGCACCGGCGGCGCCACCGGCGCGGCTCCGGCCCAGACCGGTGCGACCCCGGGGGCCGCCGCCGGGGGTGCGGCCGCCGGCGACGGCGCGGCCGGCGGTTCGACCGCGGCCCCGTCGGGCGCGGCGACCGGCGGTGCAGCGGCCGGCGGCGCCGCGGGCGGTGCCGGCACGGCCGGTGCCACGGGCGGCGGAGCCGGCGCCGGGTCCGTTCCCGCGGCCGCCACCAGTGTGAAGATCGGTCAGCCCGCCACCGTGGACTTCGCCGACAAGACCGCCAAGGTCACCACCAAGCTGGAGATCACCGTCACCGGCGTCGAGGTCGGTTCGGTGCAGGATTTCGCCGCCGCCAAGCTCAGCGTCGGTGACCTGGGGGGCCGCACCCCGATGTACGTCAGCTACACCATCAAGAACCTCGGGGACGCCAGCCTCTCCTTCACCGCCCCGGACGCCAAGTTCGTGCTCTTCGACACCACCGGCAAGAAGGGCCTCAACGTCTTCACCGCCGCCGCCCCGCTGCCCAAGTGCACCGGCGCGAAGTTCCAGGGCCTGGCCAAGGGCGCCGAGGTCAAGGGCTGCACCATCATCTCCACCCCCGGCAACACCCCGGCCGCCGTCGGCTACACCGACCTGGTCGACCCGCTGAAGCTCCAGGCCTCCTGGACCAAGTGACGCCCGGTCACCGCTGAGCACGCGAACGGCCCCCGCCACCTCGACAGGTGGCGGGGGCCGTTCGACCCTCAGAGCTCAGAAGGCTCAGTGGTCCTCGTCGTCGCCCTCGATGGCGGCCTGGCGGCCGCTGGAGAGCGCCTCGAAGGCGAGGAACTCGGCCTCGGCCGCGTCCCGGCCCTTCTGCTTCTCACGGCGGCGGTCGACCGCCGGGCGCTGGGTCTCCATGCGGTGGTCCTCACCGCGGCGGCCGAGCATCTCGGCGCCGGCGGCCATGGTCGGCTCCCAGTCGAAGACGACGGCGTTCTCCTCGGGGCCGATGATGACGGTGTCACCCTCGTGCGCCCCGACCTTCCACAGCTGCTCCTCGACGCCGAGGCGGGCCAGCCGGTCGGCGAGGTAGCCGACGGCCTCGTCGTTGGCGAAGTCGGTCTGGCGGACCCAGCGCTCCGGCTTCACACCGCGGATGCGGTAGGCGCCGTCCTCCTCGGTGATGGTGAAGCCCGCGTCGTCGACGGCCTTGGGCCGCAGCACGATCCGGGTGGACTCCGCGGCCGGCTTGGCGGCGCGTGCCTCGGCGACGATCCCGGCCATCGCGAAGCTCAGCTCGCGCAGGCCCTTGCGGGAGGCGGCGGAGACCTCGAACACCCGGTAGCCGCGCTCCTCCAGGGAGGCGCGGGTCAGGTCGGCGATGTCCTGGCCGTCCGGAACGTCCACCTTGTTGAGCGCGACCAGGCGCGGCCGGTCGTCCAAGCCGCCGTACTCGGCGAGTTCGGCCTCGATGGTCTCCAGGTCGGTCAGCGGGTCACGGCCGGGCTCCAGGGTGGCGCAGTCCAGCACGTGCACCAGCACCGAGCAGCGCTCGACGTGCCGCAGGAACTCCAGGCCCAGGCCGCGGCCCTGGCTGGCGCCCGGGATCAGGCCGGGCACGTCGGCGACGGTGTAGACGGTCTCGCCCGCGGTGACCACGCCGAGGTTGGGGATCAGGGTGGTGAACGGGTAGTCCGCGATCTTCGGCTTGGCGGCGGAGAGCACCGAGATCAAAGAGGACTTGCCGGCGCTCGGGTAGCCCACCAGGGCCACGTCGGCGACGGACTTGAGCTCCATGACGATGTCGCGGGCCTCGCCGGGCTCGCCGAGCAGCGCGAAACCGGGCGCCTTGCGGCGGGCCGAGGCCAGCGCGGCGTTGCCGAGGCCGCCGCGGCCGCCCTGGGCGGCGACGAAGCTGGTGCCGTGCCCGACCAGGTCGGCCAGCACGTTGCCCTGGCGGTCCAGCACCACGGTGCCGTCCGGCACCAGCAGGACGAGGTTCTCGCCGTCCGCACCGGTGCGGTGGCCGCCCGCGCCCGGCTTGCCGTTGGTGGCCTTGCGCTTGGGCGAGTGGTGGTATTCGAGCAGGGTGGTGACCTGCGAGTCCACGGTGAGGATGACGCTGCCGCCCTCACCGCCGTTGCCGCCGTCCGGCCCGCCGAGCGGCTTGAACTTCTCGCGGTGCACGGAGGCGCAGCCGTGGCCCCCGTTACCCGCGGCGACATGAAGTTCGACGCGGTCCACGAAGGTGGTCATGGGGTGTGCCTCCAGTGCGAGAGAGTCTGCTTGCTGCTGCGTAAAGCGTGAAGGGTGGACCGGAGAATTCCGGCCCACCCTTCACTGTGAGTCTTCTCAGACTCGGGAGTCCGCGGGGACTCAGGCCTCGACGGCCACGATGTTGACGACCTTGCGGCCGCGACGGTTGCCGAACTGCACCGCACCGGCGGTCAGCGCGAACAGGGTGTCGTCGCCACCGCGGCCGACACCGGCACCCGGGTGGAAGTGGGTGCCGCGCTGGCGGACGAGGATCTCGCCGGCCGAGACGACCTGGCCGCCGAAGCGCTTCACGCCGAGGCGCTGGGCGTTCGAGTCACGGCCGTTGCGGGTAGAGCTTGCGCCCTTCTTGTGTGCCATATCTCGCTATCCCCTTACTTGCTGACCGAGTCGATGCTGGTGATGCGCACCGCGGTGTGCTGCTGACGGTGACCCTGACGACGGCGGTAGCCGGTCTTGTTCTTGTAGCGCAGGATGACGATCTTGTCACCCTTGGTCTGGTCGACCACCTCGGCGTGAGCCTTCACGCCGGCCAGGACCCACGGGTCGGAGGTGACAGCGTCACCGTCGACGACGAGGATGGTCGAGAGCTCGACCGAGTCACCCGGCTTGGCCTCGATACGGTCGATCTCCAGCACGTCGCCGACGGCGACCTTGTGCTGGCGGCCGCCTGCGCGAACGATCGCGTACATGCGGTACCTGCTTTCCTTGCTCGGTCGGAACCCCCGACGCCAGCCACCTGGGTACGGACACAGGAGCCTCTCCCCGGCCCTCCGCGCGGACGCGGCGACCTCGGGAAGGTGATGTGCTCGGGAGCAATGGCGTAGACACGCCGATGGTCAAGAATACGGACCGGCCGCCCGGGGGGCAAACCGGCCCGTACGGCCCGGGGCGGAATCGCTCCCGCCCCGGGCGTGGGCACTACTCGGCCGCCGTATCACCCTCGGCGGCCGCGGCCTTCTTGGCCGCCGCGCTCGTCCGCTTGGTCGCGGTCTTGCGGGCGGTGGTCTTCTTGGCCGCCGTGGTGGTCTTCTTCGCGGCGGTCTTCTTGGCAGCGGTCTTCCGGGCAGCCCGCTTCTTCGGCGCCGGCGCCTCCTCGGCAGGAGCCTCCTCGACCGGGGCCTCGGCGGCCTCGGCGACGGGCTCCGCAGCGGCCGGGGCCTCGACGACCGCGGTCTCGACGACCACGACCGGCTCGGCCGGCGCCTCGGCGGCAGCCTCGGCAACGGCTTCCACGGCTTCCACGGCAGCCGGGGCGGCGGCCTCCAGGGCCGCCTCCAGCGCCGCCTCGGCCTTGGCCTGGAGCACCACGATCTCGGCGGTGTTCGGCGAACCGGCCGGAGCGGTCGCCTTGCGCACCGCCCGGCGGCGCGGACGGCCGACCGGAGCGGCGGCCGGGGCCTCGACCACGGGAGCCTCGACGACCGGGGCCTGCGCAGCCGCCTCGGCCGGCGCCTCGACGCCCGGGACCTCCAGGGCCAGCTGGCCCTCGATCTCCTCGCGCACCGGCTCGGCCGGCTCCGCGACGGCCTCCACCGCCACCGGCTCGGCCACAACGGCCACCGCGGCCTCGACGGCCTGCGGCTCCTCGTGGCCCGCGCCGCCCTTGCCCCGGCGGCGGCGCTTGCCACCGCCCGAGGCGGCCTCGCCCGCCGCCACGGGGGCGTGGACGTGGACGCTCGGCTGCTCCATGTGGACGATCACGCCGCGGCCGTTGCAGTGCACGCACGGCTCGGAGAAGGACTCCAGCAGGCCCTGGCCGACCCGCTTGCGGGTCATCTGGACCAGGCCCAGCGAGGTGACCTCGGCCACCTGGTGCTTGGTCCGGTCCCGGCCCAGGCACTCCAGCAGGCGGCGCAGCACCAGGTCGCGGTTGGACTCCAGCACCATGTCGATGAAGTCGATCACGATGATGCCGCCGAGGTCGCGCAGCCGCAGCTGGCGCACGATCTCCTCGGCCGCCTCGATGTTGTTCCGGGTGACCGTCTCCTCCAGGTTGCCGCCCTGGCCGACGAACTTCCCGGTGTTGACGTCGATGACGACCATCGCCTCGGTGCGGTCGATCACCAGCGAACCGCCGCTGGGCAGCCAGACCTTGCGGTCCAGCGCCTTCATCAGCTGCTCGTCGATCCGGTAGGTGGCGAACACGTCCACCTCGGAGGTCCACCGCTGGAGCCGCTCGGCGAGGTCCGGGGCCACGTTGGAGACGTACTCGTGGATGGTCTTCCACGCCTCGTCGCCGGAGACGATGACCTTGCTGAAGTCCTCGTTGAAGATGTCGCGGACGACCCGGACGGTCATGTCCGGCTCGCCGTACAGCAGCGCCGGGGCGTTGCCGGTCGCGGCCTTCTTCTGGATGTCCTCCCACTGCTGCTGGAGGCGCTGGACGTCGCGGGTCAGCTCCTCCTCGGAGGCGCCCTCGGCGGCGGTGCGCACGATGACGCCCGCGTCGTCCGGGACGATCTTCTTGAGGATCTGCTTCAGCCGGGCGCGCTCGTTCTCCGGGAGCTTGCGCGAGATGCCGGTCATCGAGCCCTCGGGCACGTACACCAGGTAGCGGCCGGGCAGCGAGATCTGGCTGGTCAGGCGGGCGCCCTTGTGGCCGATCGGGTCCTTGGAGACCTGCACCAGCACGGACTGGCCGGACTTCAGCACCGACTCGATCCGGCGCGGGCCGCCGTGGCCGCCCAGCGCACCGAAGTTGACCTCACCGGCGTACAGCACCGCGTTGCGGCCCTTGCCGATGTCGACGAAGGCGGCCTCCATCGACGGCAGCACGTTCTGGACCTTGCCCAGGTAGACGTTGCCGACGTACGAGGTGGCCTGCTCCTTGTTGACGTAGTGCTCGACCAGCACGCCGTCCTCGAGCACGCCGATCTGGGTGCGCTGGCCGCTCTGGCGCACCACCATGACGCGCTCGACCGACTCCCGGCGGGCCAGGAACTCGGCCTCGGTGATGATCGGCACCCGGCGGCGGCCCAGCTCGCGACCCTCGCGGCGGCGCTGCTTCTTGGCCTCCAGACGGGTCGAGCCCTTGATGGACTGCACCTCGTCCGGGTCGAAGGACGGCTCGGTGGAACGGCGGCGCGGCTCGCGCACCTTCACCACCGTGCGGACGCCGTCCTCGGTGGTCTCGGCGGTCTCGACGGCACCGGCCTCACCGCTGCGGCGACGACGGCGACGGCGACGGCGCGACGAGGACAGGCCGGCGGCCAGCTCGTCGTCCTCCTCGCCCTCCTCCTCGGAGACGGCCTCGGCCGGCTCCTCGGCAACGGGCTGCTCGGTCTCGGCGGCCTCGGCCGCCTCGAAGTCCTCGGCCTCGCCACGGCGACGGCGACGGCCGCCACGACGACGACGGCGCGACGGACGGCCGTCCTCCTCCCACTCGCCCTCGGTCTCCGGACCGGCGGCGGGGGCCTCCACGGCGGGCGCCTCGACGGCCGGAGCCTCGGCGGCGGGCGCCTCGACCGGCGCCTCGACCGGCGCCTTCACCGGCGCCTTCACCGGCGCCTGGGCGGCCGGCTTGCGACGGGTCGGCTCGACCCGGGTGCGGACCCGGCGGCGACGGCCGACACCGCTGTACTCGTACTCGTCCTCCTCCTCGCGCCCGACCGCGGCCGGGGCCTCGACCTGCGCCGGGGCGGCGGCGGGCTGCTGCGGCTCGGACGGCGCGACGAAGGGGGCCGGCTCCTGGAACACCGGCGCCTGGAAGATCGCGGTGGCCGGGCGGACGGCGCGGCGGCGCACCCGGTGGTGCGGCTCGGCCTCGGCGGCCGGGGCGGGCTGGGCCACCGGCTCGGCGGGGGCCTCGGCGGCCTCCTCCTCGGGCTCCTCCGCGACGGCGGGCTCCTCGGCCTGCGGCTCCTCGACGGCGGGCTCCTCCACCGGGGCCTCGACGACCGGCGCGGCCTCGACCACACGACGGCGGCGGGTGCGGCGGGCCGGAGCGGCGGGGGCCTCCTCGGCCACCGGCTCGGCGGCGGGAGCCTCCACGGCGGGGGTCTCGACGGCCGGCGCCCCGGCGGGAACCTCGGCCTCGGCCGCGGGGGCACCGGCGGGCGCCTCGGCGCGCTTGCGGGTCCGGCGGGCCCGGGCGGGCTTCTCGGCCTTCTCCGCCGTCTCGGACTTGTCCGCCTTCTTGGCCTTCTCGGCCTTCGCGGTGGTGGCCGCCTCGGCCTGCTCGGC
Source organism: Kitasatospora sp. NPDC101235 (assembly GCF_044767505.1). Taxonomy (NCBI): domain Bacteria; kingdom Bacillati; phylum Actinomycetota; class Actinomycetes; order Kitasatosporales; family Streptomycetaceae; genus Kitasatospora; species Kitasatospora sp. NPDC101235. The sequence goes on along the minus strand of NZ_JBIWNZ010000001.1, from coordinate 78,530 downwards.
GGCGTCCGGCGCGGTCACCACGATCGGGGTGGCCTCCGGCGCCCCGGCCGGGGCCTCCGCGCGCTTGCGGGTCCGGCGGGCCCGGACCGGCTTCTCGGCGACCGGCTCGGCCGCCGGCTCCACGGCCGGAGCCGGGGTGGGCGCGGCCGTCGGCGCCTCGGCCGACAGAACCGTCTCGGCCGTCTCGGCCGCGGCACCCTGCGGGGTGCCCGCCGGGCGGGACACCGCACGGCGACGGCGGCGCGGCGGCGCCGCGGAGGCGCCCTCGCCGCCGGTCGCGGCGGTTTCGTTCTGTTCCGTGGCTGCAGTCTGCTGCGGATCGGTGTTATCGAGCATGCGGGTGGATCTCCCGTCAGGCCCCCGGGCTCCGCATCCGGGCACGGCGCGGCACCGCTGGGTGGCCGGCATCGCGACGATGCCCGGACCGGACCCTTTGACGGTGCCGCCGCGCGGACGCGAGGCCGCACAGGGGCTCGTAGTCTCGCTCGGCGCCCCGCCCTCGGCGGGGTGTCGAAAGTCTTCTGGTCTGACCAGTCTTCTGAGGTTTTCCCAAGCTGCGCCGTCCCCCAACCCCGGGTGGCTCCCGGACGGGGTCCCGGACCGGCCGACCTTCCTGGTCGGCAGGCCCCGGGTGGCAGGCCTGCGCTGCGACGACGCTCGCTCCCCTGGGGAGCCGCGGGAACCCTGGAGGACCGTCGGGCCCAGTGAGGCACTGGGCCCGGCCTCCCCCCGCTAGGCGGACGCGGTAGCGTGCGGGCCTGCGGTCGGCTCCGAGCCGACCGGGGCCGCGGCGCGGTCGAGCGCCAGCGGGTCGGTCACCGTGCCGGTCTCCTCGTCGAGCGGCCCCTGCGCCAGCCTGGTCACCTCTGCGGGGACCGGCGGCGCCAGGTCGGCCGTCGCACGGAGACCGGACAATACGTCGTCGGGTCGTACGGCGGGTGTGGAGTGTCGTACTACCAGGCGCAGTATCGCACAGGCACGGCCGGTCCGAACATCGCGGTCGGATCCGGCCCCGGTGTCCGCACCGGCGTCGACCTGGACCGGGACGGCCTCCAGCGCCGCCACCGCGCCCCGCGCGTCAAAGACCCGCAGGCCGTTCTTGGTGCGGCGCTCGACCTCGACCCGCTCGGCGGCGAGGAAGCGCGTGACCGCGTCGGCGGCCGTGTCCGGCTCGACGCCGTCCAGCCGGAGCAGCCACTCGGAGGCCTCCAGGCGCTCCACGAAGTTCGGCGTCCGCACCTCGACCGCGTCGATCACGTCCAGGCCCGTCGGCAGCGACTCGTCCAGCTGCGCCCGCAGTTGCTCGGGGTCGCGGACAGCGGCCAAGCCGATCTCCAGGTACTCCGCCTCGCTCGCCACCCCGGTCGGGGCCGCGTTGGCGTAGGAGACCTTCGGGTGCGGGGTGAAGCCGGCCGAGTAGGCCATCGGAACGGCGGACCGGCGCAGGGCGCGCTCGAAGGCGCGCTGGAAGTCGCGGTGGCTGGTGAAGCGGAGCCGGCCGCGCTTGGTGTAGCGGAGACGAATCCGCTGCACCGTCGGCGCGGGCGGCGGACCGTCGGGCGTACGGCGTGCCAGGGTCGCTCAGTCCTTAGTCAGTTGTCCCCGTCCGGCGTGGCGTCTTCCCGCCACTGTCCGGACTCTGTCACCTCAAAGGGTACGCGCCCCGCCAACCCCCTCGCTCCGCCCCTGGTCAGAGCCGGTCCTCAGCCGGCCTTGAGGTCTTCGTCACATCCGGAAGCCGGGACGACGGCCACCCGGTCGGAGAGACGGATTCCCCCGCCGGACCAGTCCGGCGGGGGAATCCTCGATGCCGCTCAGGGGCTACTTGTTGACCACCGTCAGGGGGAGCATCTTCTGGCCGGTGGGACCGATCTGGATGTGGGTGTCCATCTGCGGACACACCCCGCAGTCGAAGCACGGGGTCCAGCGGCAGTCGTCGACCTCGACCTCCTCCAGGGCGTCCTGCCAGTCCTCCCAGAGCCAGTCCTTGTCGAGGCCGCTGTCCAGGTGGTCCCAGGGCAGCACCTCCTCGTAGGAGCGCTCGCGGGTGGTGTACCAGTCGACGTCGACGCCGGTGCCGGCCAGGGCCTTGTCGGCGCAGGCCATCCAGCGGTCGTACGAGAAGTACTCGCGCCAGCCGTCGAAGCGGCCGCCGTCCTCGTAGACCTCGCGGATGATCGCACCGACCCGGCGGTCGCCGCGGGAGAGCAGGCCCTCGACGATGCCCGGCTTGCCGTCGTGGTAGCGGTAGCCGATGTTCTTGCCGTACTTGCGGTCGCCGCGGATCGAGTCGCGCAGCTTGGCCAGGCGGGCGTCGGTGGCCTCGGCGGACAGCTGCGGGGCCCACTGGAACGGGGTGTGCGGCTTGGGCACGAACCCGCCGATGGAGACGGTGCAGCGGATGTCGTTCTGGCCGGTGACCTCGCGGCCCTTCTGGATGACGTTCTTCGCCATCTCGCCGATCTGGAGCACGTCCTCGTCGGTCTCGGTGGGCAGGCCGCACATGAAGTACAGCTTCACCTGGCGCCAGCCGTTGCCGTACGCGGTGGCGACGGTGCGGATCAGGTCCTCCTCCGACACCATCTTGTTGATCACCTTGCGCATGCGCTCGCTGCCGCCCTCGGGGGCGAAGGTGAGGCCCGAGCGGCGCCCGTTGCGGGACAGCTCGTTGGCGAGGTCGATGTTGAAGGCGTCGACGCGGGTGGACGGCAGCGACAGGCCGATCTTGTCCTCGGTGTACCGGTCCGCCAGGCCCTTGGCGATCTCGCCGATCTCGGTGTGGTCGGCGCTGGACAGCGACAGCAGGCCGACCTCCTCGAAGCCGGTCGCCTTCAGCCCGCGCTCCACCATCTCGCCGATGCCGGTGATGCTTCGCTCCCGCACGGGGCGCGTGATCATGCCGGCCTGGCAGAAGCGGCAGCCGCGGGTGCAGCCGCGGAAGATCTCCACGGACATCCGCTCGTGCACCGTCTCCGCGAGCGGGACCAGCGGCTGCTTCGGGTACGGCCACTCGTCCAGGTCCATCACGGTGTGCTTGGACACCCGCCACGGCACGCCCGGGGCGTTCGGCACCACGCGGCCGATCCGGCCGTCGGCCAGGTACTCCACGTCGTAGAACTTCGGGACGTACACCCCGCCGGTGCGGGCCAGGCGCAGCAGCAGCTCGTCCCGGCCGCCCGGGCGGCCCTCGGCCTTCCAGGCGCGGATGATGTCGGTGATGTCGAGCACGGCCTGCTCGCCGTCGCCGACCACCGCCGCGTCCAGGAAGTCCGCGATCGGCTCCGGGTTGAAGGCTGCGTGGCCGCCGGCCAGGACGATCGGGTCCTCGTCGGTGCGGTCCTTGGCCTCCAGCGGGATGCCGGCGAGGTCGAGCGCGGTCAGCATGTTGGTGTAGCCGAGCTCGGTGGAGAACGAGAGGCCGAACACGTCGAAGGCCTTCACCGGGCGGTGGGCGTCCACGGTGAACTGCGGGACGTCGTGCTCGCGCATCAGCGCCTCGAGGTCCGGCCAGACGCTGTAGGTGCGCTCGGCGAGCACACCCTCGCGCTCGTTCAGCACCTCGTAGAGGATCATGACGCCCTGGTTGGGTAGGCCGACCTCGTAGGCGTCGGGGTACATCAGCGCCCAGCGGACGTCGCTGGCGTCCCAGTCCTTGACGGTCGAGTTCAGCTCGCCGCCGACGTACTGGATCGGCTTCTGGACGTGCGGGAGGAGGGCCTCCAGGCGTGGGAAGACCGATTCGACAGTCATGTACTAGGAACCCTTACGACGTGATTCGGTGCCGCGAGTCGGCACGGGAGGGGTGACCCTCAAGGGTAGCCCAATCCGGGGAACGGGCCGTCTGCCCCGGATCGCGGGCCCTCCGCGCTCCGGCGCGACCCGGACGGCCGGTGTCCGCCCGCACCCGCCGCCGTCCGCCGGTCTCCGCCCGTGCCCGCTGGTGCCCGCCCCGGCACGCGCGGTGCGCGCCCGCCGGCCGGTGCCGTCCGCCGTTGACACGCCCGGACGGCCCGTGCGGTACTGACAGGGCTCCGCCAAAGACATCTGCACCCCTTCCGGACAGGGAAGTTGAGTCGTAGGCTCGGCCCTCGTCGGTTTTCCGGCCGGCGTGCCCCTCCCTCTCCACGGGCCGCCCCAGCACGGCCCCGTCCGCCCCCGCCTGGCCCCGTCCCCGCGCGGCCGCCGTCCCCGGCCTGCGGTGCCCGCCCTCGCCACGCCCTCGTCCCCGTCCCCCGCCCGCACGCACGCCGTGCCCGGCGGCGCACCCGCACGCCTGCGCCCCGGCGGCCGTACGACCGGCGCAAGGAGAACCATGACCGACACCGGTCGGTGGATCCGCCCCCTCCGGACCCTCGACACCCGGCCGGCCCGCTACCCCACGCCGGCCCAGGCCGAGTCCGCCGCGCGGCGGCTCGCGCTGCGGCACCCGGACCGCTGCCGGCTGCGCGAGGTGGGCCGCTCCCGGGCCGGGCGCCCGCTGATGCTGCTCTCCGTGGACCGCGGGCCGCGCGCGGTGCTGGTGGTCGGCGGCCCGCACCCCAACGAGCCGATCGGCACCGCCGGGACCGTCCGGCTCGCCGAGGTGCTGTTGGAGCGCCCCGCCTGCCCCGGCCTCTCCTGGCACCTGCTGCTCTGCCTCGACCCGGACGGCGCCGCGCTCAACGCCGGCTGGCTGGACGGTCCGCTCACCATGCGGCGCCACTACGAGCACTTCTTCCGCCCCTCCTTCGAGGAGCAGCCCGAGCTGCTGCCCGCCCCCGGCTGCGGCCGGCCGCCGATGCCGGAGAGCCTGGCGCTGACCGGCCTGATCGACGAGCTGCGTCCGTTCCTCCAGTGCTCGCTGCACGGGGTGGACTTCGGCGGCGCGTTCGTCCAGCTCACCCGCCCGGTCCGGGGCCTGGCCGGGCGCTTCGCCCGCTCCGCGGAACGGGCCGGCGTCCCGCTCGACGTGGACTCCTACGACGCGATCGGCTGGGCCAGCCCGGACCCCGGCACCTACCTGATGCCGGCCCCGGGCGCCGGGGGCTCCCGGGCCCTGCCGGACGAGCCGGAGCTGTCCACCTGGTCGTACGCGGCCCGGTACGGCGCGGTCAGCGCCGTACTGGAGGTCCCGATGTGGGCCGTCGACGCGGTCGGCGACGCCCGCCCCCACCCGGCCGGCGCGCAGGCCCTCGCGGTGGCCGCCCGCGACCTCACCGCGCGCACCGAGGAGCTCGCCGCCCTGCTCCCGAGCGTCCCCGCGCACCGGCACGAGGCGTACGGCCCGCTGCTGCGCACCGCCGGGTCCAGCCTGGCGGTCGCCCCGCGGGTGGCCGAGGAGTGGCTGGACCGCTGGGGCGCCGAGCCGCTCACCGCCTCCCGGGTGACCACCGCCGGGCTGGTCGCGGCCCGTGTGCCGCTGCGGGTCGCGTCGATCCTGCTGCGGCTGCTCGCCGACGCCCGCGGCCCCGCCGCGGAGGCCGCCCGCGACCGCGCCCGCGCCGTCGTCACCGACTGCCTGGACCGGCTGCGCCACCGCTTCGGTGCCCGCTGGGTCCCCGTCCAGGAGCAACTCGCCCACCAGACCCGCGCCGTCCTCACCACCGCCGACTGCCTGCGCTGACCCGGCCCGCCGGCGGAGGTGGGTGCCGCGCGGCCCCGGCGGCGGGGATGCGAGGCGGCGGAATCGGGCTGCCCGGTGCGGGTGTTGGGGCGGGGGACGGGATGCGGGCGGCGGCGGAGGGTGGGGCGGGTGGCGGGGAATTCGGGGGAAGCCGGGGGCCGGTCGGTGGCCGGGCGGGTGTTCGCGGTGCTTCCTCCCCAGACCAGGTGCACGCCCTGGTCCGCTTCGCCCGCTACGACGCGGCCGGGGAGCGCACCGGCGCCTTCGACTCGGTCTACGTGCTCACCCGGCGCTCCGACCGCTGGGGCGTGCTCGCCCGGATCGGCTTCCAGACCGTCTGACCCCGCCGCCCCGGCCCGGGAGCGCCCCGGACACGACGGCGGGGCCGGCCGGGAAGTCCCGGACCGGCCCCGCCGCGGAGCCCGCTCAGACCCCTATCGGCCGCTGGCTCCGCACCGCCTGGAGCAGCCCGATGGCCATCCAGTTCGCGAACATCGACGAGCCGCCGTACGAGACGAACGGCAGCGGGATGCCCGCGACCGGCATGATGCCCAGGCACATCCCGATGTTCTCGAAGGCCTGGAAGGACAGCCAGGCGATGATCCCGGCCGCCACGATCGTCCCGTACAGGTCGGTCGCCTGCCGGGCGATCCGGCAGGCGCGCCAGAGGATCACGCCGACCAGCGCGATGATCGCCAGCGCCCCGACGAAGCCGAGCTCCTCGCCGGCCACGGTGAACACGAAGTCGGTCTGCTGCTCCGGCACGAACTGCCCGACGGTCTGGGTGCCGTGGAACAGCCCCTTGCCGGTCAGTCCGCCCGAGCCGATCGCGATCCGGGCCTGCGCGGTGTTGTAGCCGACGCCGTTCGGGTCCAGCTGCGGGTTGGCGAAGGCGGCGAAGCGGTCGATCTGGTACTGGCTCAGCAACCCGAACTTCCAGATCGCCACGCACCCGGCGGTGCCCGCCACCAGCAGGCCGAGCACCCAGCGGTTCGCCGCGCCGGAGCCGAGCAGGATGCCCAGCACGATCGCGGCCATCACCATCACCGAGCCGGCGTCCGGCATCAGCAGCACGATGCACATCGGGAGCCCGGCCCAGAGCAGCCCCCGGAACACCGCCCGGTGCGAGGGGAACTCCCGTTCCCCGGCGTCCACCTGGTCCGACAGCACGACCGCCATCGCCAGCACGATCGCGAGTTTCGCGAACTCGGCCGGCTGGACCGAGAAGCCGCCGCCGAGCTGGATCCACGAGTGCGCGCCGTTGATGGTCGAGCCCAGCGGGCTGAGCGTCGCCAGCAGCAGCAGGATCACGCCGACGTACAGGAACGGCACGATCGTGCGGAAGCGCCGGCTCCCTATCGCTATCACCACGGCGCACAGCACCAGCCCGACCACGAAGTTGGTCAGGTGCCGGTACAGGAAGTACTGCGGGTCCCCGTGGGTCAGCGAGTCGCGCCCGCGGGTGGCCGACCAGACCAGCAGCGCGCTGCCGCCCGAGAGGGCCAGCGCGGCGAGCAGCAGTATCCAGTCGAGCCGCCAGAGCGGGGAGTCCTTGGCCAGGGCCTTGGAGACTCCGCTGCGCTGCGGGGCCAGCCGCAGCTGCCGGTACGAGCCGTAGGAGGTCATGCCCGTCCCCTTCCCGGTCCGCGCGAGGGTTCGAGCGCGGCGTCGGCCGCCATGTGTGACGCCGGACGGTCGGCCGGCGGCGCCTGGTCGAGGAAGGCCGGCGCGGGGGCCGCCTGCGCCGCGGCCGCGTCGAGCAGGGCCGGAGCCGGCGCGACGGCCGGGGCCTGGGCGCCCGGCGCCGGGTCGACGCCGTACGAGGCCGGCTTGATGATCGCGGTGCCGTCCGGGTTGAACTTCGGCAGCTCGGCCTGCGGCGCGGGCAGCAGCGCCTTGGTGTTGTCGATGGCGCCCTTGTCGTCCACCCCGTACAGCGCCTGGTAGATCCGGCGGATGGCATCACCGGAACCGCCGGAGCCGGTGCCGCCCTGGCTGATCGTCATGACGACGGCGTAGTCCTTGCTGTACGTGGTCAGCCAGGAGGTGGTCTGCTTGCCCTCGACCTCGGCGGTGCCGGTCTTGGCGTGCAGCGCGATCTTGTCCTGCGGCCAGCCGTTGAACTTCCAGGCCGCGGTACCGGACTTGATGACGCCCTCGGTGGCCTGGTCGATGTAGCTGAGCAGCTTCTCGTCGCCGGGGAACTTGGCGTCCTCGTGCGGGGCGATCTCGCGGACGAGGTTCCCGCCCGGGCTTATCACGGCCTTGGCGACGGTCGGCCGGTAGAAGGTGCCGCCGTTGGCCAGCGCCGAGTAGATCCGGGCCATCTGGACCGGGGTGACGAGGGTGTCGCCCTGGCCGATCGCGAAGTTGACGGCGTCACCGGCACGCATCTGGTAGCCGTCGACGCAGTTCTCCCGGGCGATCTGGTCGGAGTAGCTGTTGCCGCCCTTCTGCCCCTGCGCGCACCAGGCGTCCTTGTTGTTGTCGTAGAAGGACTGCTTCCACTGCCGGTCCGGCACCCGGCCGGGGACCTCGGACGGCAGGTCGATGCCGGTCTTGGCGCCCAGGCCGAACTGGTGGGCGGTCTTGAAGAACCAGTCGCCCGGGTCCTTCTTCGGCTTGATGCCGCCGTCCTTCATCCACTGGTCGTACGCCAGGCCGTAGAAGACGGTGTCGCAGGAGACCTCCAGCGCCTTCTCCAGGGAGATCTGGCCGAAGTTCTCGCTCTCGAAGTTCTTGAACTCGCGGCCGCCGATGGTCACGCTCTTCGGGCAGTCGTAGTGGCCGTCCAGCGGGTAGCCGGCCTGCACGGCGGCGGTGGTGGAGATGACCTTGAAGGTCGAACCGGGGGCGGACTGACCCTGTATGGCCCGGTTCAGCAGCGGGAAGTTGGACTCCTTGCTGGTCAGCGACTGGTAGTCCTTGCCGCTGATGCCGCCCACCCAGAGGTTCGGGTCGTACGTCGGGGCGCTCGCCATCGCGACGATCCGCCCGGTGTGCACGTCCATCACGACGGCGGCCCCGGAGTCGGCCTCGTAGTTGCGGTTGGTGACCTTGTCGAAGGTGTTCCGGGCGTCGGCCATGGCCTGCGCCAGGTTGTCCTCGACCACCTTCTGCACCCGGGCGTCGATGCTGGTGACCAGGTTGTCACCGGTCTGCGGGGCGACGGTGCCGGCGTTGCCGATCACCCGGCCGAGGTTGTCCACCTCCAGCTTGGTGATGCCCGCGGTGCCGCGCAGGTCGCGGTCGTACACCGACTCCAGGCCGGCCCGCCCGATCTGGTCGGCCGGCAGGTAGCGGTCCAGGCCGCTCTTGCCAGCGGTCTTGCTGACCTCCTCGTCGGTGACCGGCGAGAGGTAGCCGAGCACCTGGGCCAGATTGGCGCCCTCGGCGCCGGTGTAGCGGCGCACGGCGGTGGGCTGCGCGGTGACCCCGGGGAAGTCCTCGCGGCGCTCCATTATCTGCATCGCCTGCTGGGTGGTCGCCTCCTTGGTGACCGGGATCGGCTGGTACGGCGAGCCGTTCCAGCAGGGCTGCGGGGTCTTGGCGTTGCAGAGCCGGACCTTCTCCTGCACGTCCTTGGCGGGCATCCCCAGCACCTCGGCCAGCCGGGACAGCACCGCCTTGCCGCCGTCCTTCTGCTGGAGCAGCGAGGTGCGGCTGACCGAGACCACCAGCCGGGTCTCGTTGCCGGCCAGCACCCGTCCGGAGGCGTCCAGGATCTCGCCGCGGACGGCCGGCTCGACCACCTCGCGGATGTGGTTGCCGGTCGCCTTCGCGGTGTACTCCTTGGCGTTGCGGATCTGCAGGTACCACAGCCGCCCGCCGAGGGTGGCGAGCAGCGACAGCACCAGGATCTGCAGCACCACCAGCCGGATCGTCACCCTTCGGGTGCGGCCGGTCTCGGGGATGTTGCTCACGTCTCGTGCGCTCCAGGATGCGGGGAGGTCGGGTGGTCGGGGCCGGTCCGGTTACGGGCGGCGGGCGAAGCCGGGCACGCGCCGCTTCTTGTACGTCGGGCCCGTCGAGGCGTCGCGGGTGGTGCGGTAGCGGGCCAGCGTGCCCAGACCGGAGCCGCCCTCGTCGTCGTCCGCGGCGGCCACCGGGCCGCGCCCGAAGCGGCGGCCGAGGTACATCACCAGCGGCACCACGAAGGGCGCCAGCAGCAGGTCGTAGAGCAGGGCGCTGATCACCAGTCCGCCGAGGCCGACGTGCCGGGCCGCGGTGTCGCCGACCAGGGCGCCGACCATCGCGTAGAGCAGGGTGGAGGCGACCGCCGCGGCGCCGACCACCAGCAGCGAGCCGGCGACCGAGCGCTGGCGGCCGTGCTCCGGGCGCAGCAGCCCGGCGCCGTAGCCCATCAGGCAGAGCACCAGTGCGTAGCGGCCGATCGCGTGGTCGGAGGGCGGCGCGAGGTCGGCCAGCAGGCCACCCGCGAAGCCGACCAGGCAGCCGCCGGTCGGCCCGTAGACCATGGCCAGGCCGACCACGACGAGCAGCAGTATGTCCGGGGTGGCTCCCGGGAGCTGGAGCCGGCCGAACACGCTGACCTGGAGGATCAGGCCGAGCAGGAGGAGGCCGGCGGAGACGGGGATGCGGGCGAGACGCATGGCTCAGTTCCCCCCAGTGGGCTTGGCGGGCGAGGCGGGCGCGGAGGCCGGGACCTGGCCGGGATCGGCGGTCGGCTGGCCCGCGGTGGGCGCCGGCGGCAGGACGGCGTCGCGCGGGTCGGCGCGCGGCGGGACGACCACCACGCCGACCAGGTCCAGCCGGGTGAACTGGACGAAGGGCTCGACCAGGACGGTCTTGGTCAGCTGGCCGGCGTTGGCCTGGACCTCGGTGACCTTGCCGATCGGCACGCCGGGCACGAACGGGCGGCCGCTCTGCGAGCCGAAGGTGACCAGTCGGTCGCCGGCCTTGACCTGGGCCTTGCCGTTGAGCAGGGAGACCTTCATCGGGCTGTCGCCGCCGCCGGAGGCGAAGCCGATCTCGCCGGTGCCCTCCAGCCGGGTGCCCGCCGAGAAACCGGGGTCGGAGGCGAGCAGCACGGTGGCGGTGGTCGGGGCGACGGTGGTGATCCGGCCGACCAGGCCCTGACCGTTGATCACCGTCATGTCGCGGGTGAGGCCGTCGTCGCTGCCGGCGTCGATGGTGATGGTCCAGGAGAAGCCCTGGGCCGGGCCGATCGCGATGACCTGGGCGGCCTTGACGGTGTATCCGCCGGCGCCGGCGGTGCGCAGCAGGTCGTCCAGCTGCTTGGTGCGCCCGGTGGCCATGTCGGAGGAGGCGAGCTTCTGCCGCAGTTCGGTGTTCTCCCGGGCGAGCTGGTCGGTGCGGCCGCTGTCGGTGACCGTGTCCCGGACGGCGCGGACGGTGTCGGCGACCGGATCCACGACGGTGGCGGCTCCGCGCTCGACGGGTCCGAGGACACTGGCGGCGGCGTGCCGGGCCGGGCCGAGCGGGGAGTCCTCACCGCCCTTGATGTCCACGGTGATCAGCGCGAAGGCTACGGCCACCAGCAGGATGAGCAGCAGCCGGCTCTCTCGTGTGTCCCTCACGGTGCGGGTACTGCCCCTTCGTACCTGGCCGCCGCCCGGGGCTGTGGGGCCCGGGTGACGGCCCGTTCGGTCGAGTGTCGGATGTGACGCGTGGTGCCGGCGGTGCGGCGACCTGTCAACGACGCGGCGAGGCGTCGAGTACCTGCTGGAGTGCCTCGAACTCCTCGACGCACTTGCCGGAGCCGAGTGCGACGGAGTCGAGCGGGTTCTCCGCGATGTGGATCGGCATGCCGGTCTCGCGGCGCAGCCGCTCGTCCAGGCCGCGCAGCAGGGCGCCGCCACCGGTGAGCACGATGCCCCGGTCCATGACGTCGCCGGCCAGCTCGGGCGGGCACTGGTCGAGGGTGGTCTTGACCGCGTCGATGATCGCGTTGACCGGCTCGTCGATGGCCTCGCGGACCTCGGCGGCGGAGATGACCACGGTCTTGGGGAGGCCGCTGACCAGGTCGCGGCCGCGGATCTCGGCGTGCTCGTCCTTCTCGCCCTCCAGGCCGAAGGCGCTGCCGATGCTCATCTTGATCTGCTCGGCGCTGCGCTCGCCCAGGAGCAGCGAGTACTCCTTCTTGATGTGCTGGACGATCGCGTTGTCCAGCTCGTCGCCGGCCACCCGGATGGACTGGGCGGTGACGATGCCGCCGAGGGAGATCACGGCGACCTCGGTGGTGCCGCCGCCGATGTCGACGACCATGTTGCCGGTGGCCTCGTGGACGGGCAGACCGGCGCCGATCGCGGCGGCCATCGGCTCCTCGATGATGTGCACCTGGCGGGCGCCGGCCTGCGAGGAGGCCTCGATGACGGCGCGGCGCTCGACGCCGGTGATGCCGGAGGGCACGCAGACCACGACGCGGGGGCGGGCCAGGTAGCGGCGGCGGTGGATCTTGAGGATGAAGTACCGCAGCATCCGCTCGGTGATCTCGAAGTCGGCGATCACGCCGTCCTTGAGCGGGCGGATGGCGACGATGTTGCCCGGGGTGCGGCCGATCATCTTCTTGGCCTCGGCGCCGACCGCGAGGATCCCGCCGGTGTTGGTGTTCACCGCGACGACGGACGGCTCGTTCAGGACGATGCCCTTGCCCCTGACGTACACCAGCGTGTTGGCTGTTCCGAGGTCGATCGCCAAGTCGCGGCCGATGAACGACAGGTTGCTCGCCATGGGGTGTGGGTGCCTTCCCGGGCTCGGAGTTCATGGGGGGGTGGACGAATGCGCGCGCCCACGCTTGGGCGGAGACCAGCTGAGCTGCCTTACCGGGCCCTTGAGTCGCGTCCATCGTAGTCACGCCGCGCGGTACGGACGTCGACGTGGGGCATACCGTCCATTGTCCGGGGCGTGATCGCATCTCCGAGGATTGGGACGCCGTGTCGGCGCCCCCAGTTCCCTATTTCACGATAAGAATGCCCCGGCCGGGCCAATGGTCCCGACCGGGGCGGTACGAACGTCCTCCGGGTGTGCCGCGCCGGTCCTCCCGGTGCTTCGCCCCTGGTCCTGCCGGGTGTGTCGCCCGGTCCGGGTCAGGCGTGCGCGGGGAAGAAGATCTTGATCTCGCGCTCGGCGGACTCCGGGGAGTCGGAGGCGTGGATCAGGTTCTCGCGGGTGATCGTCGCGTAGTCGCCGCGGATGGTGCCGGCCCCGGCCTCCAGCGGGTTGGTGGCGCCGGCCAGCATGCGGATGCCCTTGACGACCTCCTCGCCCTCGACGATCAGCGCGATCGACGGGCCGGAGGTCATGAACTCCAGCAGCGGCTCGTAGAACGGACGGCCCACGTGCTCCGCGTAGTGCTGCTCCAGCGTCGCCCGGTCGAAGGTGCGCAGCTCGATGGCGGCGAACCGCCAGCCGGCCTTGCGCTCGATGCGGCTGATGATCTCGCCGGCCAGGCCGCGGCGGACGGCGTCGGGCTTGAGCAGGACGAGAGTGCGCTGGGACACGGTGCGTCTCCTGGGGATTCGGTTCGGCAGACAATGTCGACACGCGGCGCCGACAAGGCAGAGATTACCTTGCGTACACGGCGTGTCGGTCCGCCGGTCCGGGCCTCAGGCCTGTACCGCGGCGGCCTCGGCGGCGGCCCGGGCGGCCTTGAACTCGTCCACCTTGCGGCCGTAGTGCACGGAGCACCACCACAGGCCGGCGAAGACCACGCCGAGGCCGAACATGCTCGGCAGGACGAAGCCGCTGGCGATCAGGCCGATCTGCAGCGCCCAGCCGATCTGCACCGCGCCGGGGCGGTTGATCATGCCGCAGAGCAGGATGCACAGCGCCATCGCGATGCCGCTGACCGTCCAGATCTCCCCGCTGGAGACGTCGGAGAGCCGCATCGCGACCAGCGCCGCGAACATGATCAACAGCGCTTCGCCGATCAGCGTCGAGGAGCAGAGCGTCCTCATGTCACTTCCTCCCGAGCAGCAGGCGGGCCTCGCCCACCGTGATGACCGAACCGGTGACCAGCACCCCGGCGCCGCCGAGGTCGCCCTCCTCCTCGGCGAGGGTGACGGCGGCGGCGATGGCGTCGTCGAGCCGGGGCTCGACCTGGACGCGGTCCTCGCCGAAGACCTCGACGGCCAGGGCCGCGAGCGCGTCGACGTCCATCGCGCGGTGGGTGGAGTTCTGGGTGATGACGACCTCGGCCAGGATCGGCTCGAAGGCCTCCAGCACGCCGGCCACGTCCTTGTCCCCGGAGGTGCCGATCACGCCGACGAGCCGGGTGAAGCCGAAGGACTCGGTGAGCGCGGCCACGGTGGCGCGGGCGCCGTGCGGGTTGTGCGCGGCGTCCAGGACGATCGTGGGGCTGCGGCGGACGACCTCCAGACGGCCCGGCGAGGAGACGCCGGAGAAGGCCTGGCGGATCTTCTCCACGTCCAGCTGGCCGCCGCGCGCGCCGCCGACGCCGAAGAAGGCCTCGACCGCGGCCAGCGCCAGGGCCGCGTTGTGCGCCTGGTACTCGCCGTGCAGCGGGATGAAGATGTCCTCGTACTCCTCGCCGCCGAGTCCGCGCAGCGTCACCAGCTGGCCGCCGACGGCGAGTTCGCGGCGGATCACGCCGAACTCCATGCCCTCGCGGGCGACCGTGGCGTCCACCTCGACGGCGCGGCGCAGGATGGTCTGGGCGGCGTCCAGCTGCTGCTGGGCGACGACGGCGACGGAGCCGGACTTGATGATCCCGGACTTCTCGACCGCGATCTCGCCGGTGGTCTCGCCGAGCTTGTCGGTGTGGTCCAGCCCGATCGGGGTGATCACCGCCACGGCGGCGTCGATGACGTTGGTGGCGTCCCAGGAGCCGCCCATGCCGACCTCGACCACGGCGACGTCCACCGGGGCGTCGGCGAAGGCCGCGTAGGCCATGCCGGTCAGCACCTCGAAGAAGGACATCGGCACCGGCTGCGCCGCGTCGACCATCTGCACGTAGGGCTCGATGTCGCGGTAGACCTCGACGAAGCGCTCGGGGGTGATCGGGGCGCCGTCCAGGCTTATCCGCTCGGTGACGGACTCCACGTGCGGGCTGGTGTAGCGGCCGGTGCGCAGCTCGAAGGTGTTGAGCAGCTGCTCGATCATCCGGGCGGTGGAGGTCTTGCCGTTGGTGCCGGTGACGTGGATGGAGGGGAAGGATCTCTGGGGCTCGCCCAGGATGTCCATCAGCGCCTCGATCCGGTCGAGCGAGGGCTCCAGCTTGTTCTCCGGCCAGCGCTTGGAGAGCTCCACCTCGACGTCGCGCAGGGCGTCGCCGGTGCCGCCGTCGGCGGGGCGGATGGTGTACGGGTTCGGGTCGGCCTTGTCGCTCACGACCCCAGTCTACGGAGCCCTGGCGGGCCGTCCTCACGGGGTGAGAACGACCACTTTGCCCCTTCTTTGCCATGATCGCCTAGTTTCCTCCCTTTACTATCGATTTAGCGATTTGATCCGCAACGAAGCATCGATTCGCAACCGACAGGAGCCTTCAGCCTTTGATCATGAGGAGCATTGCTCCATGCCTGACGCCCTGCACGAGTGGATCGTGCTTCGCCAGGACGCTGTCGTCCGGGTCGCCGGACTGATCTCCCTGGCACTCGTCGGCTACATGGCCCTGGTCTTCGGACGCTTCCTCGTCTACTGGGCGGGCTCCCGGCACGCCTTCCGGCACAACCGCCCCGCCGAGCCCGGCGACCCCGCCGTCCTCCAGTGGCACCTGGTGATCCCCTGCCGCGACGAGGAGGCCGTGGTCACCCAGACCCTGGACGGCCTGCGGGGCAGCGCGCCCGAGGCCCACCTCTGGGTGATCGACGACGACAGCGAGGACGCCACCCGCGAACTGGTGCTCGCCGCGGCAGCCCGCGACCCGCGGGTCCACCTGGTCCAGCGCCGCCGCCCGCACGCCCGGATCGGCAAGGGCGCCGCCCTCAACGCCGCCTACCGGGAGATCTCCGCCTGGCTGCCCGAGGGCACCGACCGCTCCCGGGTGGTGATCGGCGTGGTCGACGCCGACGGGCAGCTCGACCCGGGCACCCTCGCCCAGGTCTGCAACGCCAAGGCGCTCGGCCGCCCCGACACCGGCGCCGTCCAGATCGGCGTCCGGATGCGCAACGCCGACGACGAGCTCCCGCTGCCCGGACGCGGCCGGGCCGCCAACGCCCTGGCCCGCGCACTGGTGCGGATGCAGGACGTCGAGTTCCAGGCCAACAACGCCGGCATGCAGCTGCTGCGCCGCCGCACCGGCAGCGTCGGCCTCGGCGGCAACGGCCAGTTCGTCCGGCTCACCGCCCTCGACTCGCTGACCGCCGAGGAGGGCCGGGCCGGCCGCCCCTGGCCGGAGCGCGCCCTGCTGGAGGACTACGAGTCCGGCGTCGACCTGCGGCTCGCCGGATGGCGGCTCACCCACGTCACCGAGGCCCAGGTCTCCCAGGAGGGCCTGATCTCGCTGCGCCGCTTCCTCACCCAGCGCACCCGCTGGGCCCAGGGCAACATGCAGTGCCTGCGCTACACCGGCCGGGTGCTGCGCTCGCCGCACTACACGGTGTCCGGCAAGGCCGAGGTGCTGTACACCTTCCTCCAGCCGGTGGTCTGCGTGCTGCTGGTGCTGCTCCTCCCGCTCTCGCTCGGGATCACCGGCGCGGGTCTGGTGCTCTTCCCGGCGGAGACCGCCGAGTTCCAGCTCAGGTTCGGCCCGTTGATGCTGCTCGCCTTCGTGCTCGCCGCGCTCCCGATGGTCCTCTGGGGCTTCGCCTACCGCCGGCTCGTCCACGCCGACCGCAGCCGGCTCACCGGCCTGCTCTGGGGCGTCCTGGTCTGGCTCTACGCCTACCACCTGTTCGTGGTCGCCGCCCGGGCCACCGCCCGGATGCTGCTCGGCCGCAACGGCTGGGCCAAGACCCGCCGCAACGCGCGCCTGGCTCTCCGACACCCCCGAGCGGCTCGCCCGACTGGCAGCCACCCCGAGCCCGTACGGCGACGGCCTGGCCTCGGCCCGGATCGCCGCGCTGACCGCGGCGATCGCCGAGCCGGAAGGGGCCGACGCGGACCCGACCGTGCCGCGGGCCGCCCAGGTCCTCTTGACAGCCTAATTGGTCTACTCCACCTTGTGAGGCAAGTCTCCGTTCCCGACCGGGACTTGAGTTGTCGGTAGCTCCCGCACGCGCACCATCGACACCCCGGACGGCGTTCCTCCCCCACGAGGCACCGCCGGGCCTCCCCCACTGGAGACGGAGTCATGCCACCTGCCCGACACCGGCGCCCGCGCGCCGTCCACTCCCTGCTCGCCGGAGCGAGCGCCCTGGTCATCGGCCTGGGCGGACTCGTCCTGGCGGGCGGGACCGGCGCCCACGCCGCCGACACCGACCTGATCACCAACGGCGGCTTCGAGACCGGGAACCTGTCCGGCTGGACCTGTTCGAGCGGCACGGTCCAGAGCACCACCACCCACTCCGGCACGTACGCCCTGCAGTCCACCCCGGGCGCGGGCGACACCGGCGAGTGCACCCAGGCCGTCCCGGTGAAGCCCTCCTCCTCGTACACCCTGAGCTCCTGGGTCCACGGCTCGTACGTCTACCTGGGCGCCCGCGGCACCGGCGGCACCGATCCGAGCACCTGGACCCCCGGCACCGGCTGGACCCAGCTCAGCACGAGCTTCACCACCGGCCCGAACACCACCAGCGTCACCGTCTACCTGCACGGCTGGTACGGGCAGCCGGCCTTCGCCGCCGACGACGTCTCGCTGCTCGGACCCGGCGGACCGCAGCCGTCCCCGAGCCCGACCACCACCGCCACCGCCTCGCCGAGCCCGACGGCCACCGCCACGGACACCGGCAGCCCCACCGCCACCGCGACGTCGACCCCGACCAGGCCCCCGGGCCTGCCCAAGCACATCCTCACCGGCTACTGGCAGAACTTCGACAACGGCGCCACCCTCCAGCGGATCAGCGACGTCCCGGCCGCCTACGACATCATCGCGGTCTCCTTCGCGGACGCCACCGCCACCCGCGGCGGCCTGAGCTTCACCCTCGACCCGACCCTCTCCTCCCGCCTCGGCGGCTACACCGACGCCCAGTTCAAGGCAGACATCGCGGCCAAGCGGGCGGCCGGGAAACGGGTGGTGCTCTCCGTCGGCGGGCAGAACGGCACGGTCTGGGTGGGCGATTCCGCCTCCGCCGCGAACTTCACCGGCACCGCCTGGGCGCTGATGCAGAGTTACGGCTTCGACGGGATCGACATCGACCTGGAGAACGGCATCAGCTCCACCTACATGGGCCAGGCGCTGCACGCCCTGGCGGCAAAGGCGGGGAGCGGATTCGTCCTCACCATGGCGCCGCAGACGATCGACATGCAGTCGACCGGCATGGAGTACTTCAAGCTGGCGCTGAACGTGAAGGACATCCTCACCATCGTCAACATGCAGTACTACAACTCCGGCGCGATGAACGGCTGCGACGGGAACGTCTACTCGCAGGGCACCGAGAACTTCCTCACCGCGCTGGCCTGCATCCAGCTCAAGGGCGGGCTGCGGCCCGACCAGGTGGGCCTCGGGGTGCCGGCCTCCACCAGCGCCGCGGGCGGCGGGTACGTCGCCGCCGGCACGGTCGGCAACGCGCTGGACTGCCTGGCCTCCGGCACCAACTGCGGCAGTTACAAGCCGGACACCACGTGGCCGGGCATCGGCGGCGCGATGACCTGGTCGACCAACTGGGACGCCAAGGCGGGCAACCCGGTCGCGAGCATTGTCGGCTCGCACCTGCACGCCATGCCGTAGCTGTGCCCCTTCACCGCCCGGGCCGGGTTCAGACCCCGGCCCGGGCCTCCGGCACGTGCGCGGCGCCGCCGCGCCGACGGCGCAACTCGGCGGTGATCTCGGCCAGTTCGCCCTCCGGCAGCAGCGGCAGCATCATCGCGACGCCCTGCAGCAGACCGCCGAGCAGGAAGGTGGTGTCCGGGGTCGCCGCCACCAGGCCGCGGACCTCGGCCACCTCACCGGCCGCCACCGCCTCGATCAGCTGGGCGGCGTTCGCGGTCTCCTCGTCCACCTCGACCCCACCGGTGTCCGCCGGGGCTCGCCGGGCCATCGCCCGCAGCACCTTGTCACCGACCTCGGGGGCGTACGCCTTGCGGACGGCCTCGGCGGCGATCCAGGTGAGCAGGGTGGCCACCTCGCGCTCGGCGTGCTCGGCGAACAGCAGGTCCAGCTCGTGGTCGAACGCGATCTGGTTGCCGTGCCGGAACGCGAGCAGCAGGGTCGCCGCCCTGGCCTTGGCCTCCTCGACCGCCTCGGCAGGCAGTTCGTCGGCCAACTCCTCGGTCACCACCACGCCATGCCCTCCGGTCCGTCGTTCAGCAGGAACGCTCGACAAAAACGCCCATTCGGAAACTCCGTGCACACCGTACACAGCGGACCTGCAAACTTCCGCGAACGCGCGCGGGCAAGACCGGAATCAATTCGCTCGGAATAGGACCCCACCCGGTCGCGGGATGATAATTCGCCGGAAGGGAGCAATGCGGCTGGGCTATTAGGCGTAGCGAAAGCGAGCCCGGAAGCGGCGCCCCGGAAAAACGCCGAGGGGCCGCACCCCGCGCGTCGCGGAGTACGGCCCCTGCAGGCGGGTCCGGCGGCTCAGCCCTGCGGCAGTGCCGCGAGCTGGGCGGTGATCCGGGCGATGTCGGCCTCGGCGGCCTCCTGGCGGCCCCGGATCTTGGCGACCACCTCGTCCGGCGCCTTGGCGAGGAACGCCTCGTTGCCGAGCTTGGCGGTGGTCTGGACCTTCTCCTTCTCGGCGGCCGCGAGGTCCTTGGCGAGGCGCTTGCGCTCCGCCGCGACGTCGATGGTGCCGGAGAGGTCCAGCGAGACGGTCGCGCCGGCGACCGGCAGCGAGGCGGTGGCCGCGAAGCCCTCCTCGGGGGCGGTCAGCCGCAGCAGCGAGCGGATCGCGTCCTCGTGGACGGCCAGCACGGTGCCGTCCAGCTCCAGCCGGGCCGGAACGCGCTGCGCGGGCTGGAGGCCCTGGTCCGAACGGAACCGGCGGACCTCGGTGACCACCTGCTGCAGCGTGGCGATCTCGGCCTCGGCGTCGGCGTCGCGGTAGCCACCGTCCTTCGGCCACTCGGTGACGACCAGCGACTCGGCGCCGGTGAGCGCCGTCCACAGCGCCTCGGTGACGAACGGGACGACCGGGTGCAGCAGCCGCATGGTGACGTCCAGGACCTCGCCGAGCACCCGGCGCGAGGCGTCCGCCTGCGGGCCGCCCTTGGCCAGGGTGGTCTTGGAGAGCTCGACGTACCAGTCGAAGACCTCGTCCCAGGCGAAGTGGTACAGCGCGTCCGTGGCCTTGGCGAACTGGTAGTCGTCGTACAGCGCGTCCACCTCGGCGACGGTGGCGTTCAGCCGCGACAGGATCCAGCGGTCGACCGCGGTCAGCTCCTCCGGCGCGGGCAGCGGGCCCTCGACGGTGGCGCCGTTCATCAGCGCGAAGCGGGTCGCGTTCCAGATCTTGTTGCAGAAGTTGCGCGAGCCCTTGACCCAGTCCTCGCCGATCGGCACGTCGGCGCCCGGGTTGGCGCCACGGGCCAGGGTGAAGCGGACGGCGTCGGCGCCGTAGGCGTCCATCCAGTCCAGCGGGTCCACGGCGGTGCCGGAGGACTTCGACATCTTCTTGCCGAACTCGTCGCGCACCAGACCGGTCAGGGCGACGGTCTTGAACGGCGCCTCGCCGTCCATCGCGTACAGGCCGAACATCATCATCCGGGCGACCCAGAAGAAGATGATGTCGTGGCCGGTCAGCAGGACGTCGGTCGGATAGAACTTCTCCAGGTCCGGCGTCCGCTCCGGCCAGCCGAGCGTGGAGAACGGCCACAGGCCGGAGGAGAACCAGGTGTCCAGGACGTCCGGGTCCTGGACCCAGCCCTCGCCGGTCGGCGGCTGCTCGTCCGGACCGACGCAGACGACCTCGCCCTCGGGGCCGTACCAGACCGGGATCCGGTGGCCCCACCAGAGCTGGCGCGAGATGCACCAGTCGTACATGTTGTCGACCCAGTCGAAGTAGCGGCGCTCCAGCTCCTTCGGGTGGATCTCCACCTTGCCGTCGCGGACGGCGTCGCCGGCGGCCTTGGCCAGCGGCTCGACCTTGACCCACCACTGCAGCGACAGCCGCGGCTCGACCACCGTGTGGCAGCGCGAGCAGTGGCCGACCGCGTGCATGTACGGGCGCTTCTCGGAGACGATCCGGCCCTGCTCGCGCAGCGCGCCGACGACGGCCGAGCGGGCCTCCAGCCGGTCCATGCCGAGGAAGGGGCCGTGCACGGTGATCGCACCGCGCTCGTCCATGACGGTCAGGTTGGGCAGGTCGTGGCGCTGGCCGATGGCGAAGTCGTTCGGGTCGTGCGCGGGCGTCACCTTGACGGCGCCGGTGCCGAACTCCGGGTCGACGTGCTCGTCCGCGACGACCGGGATCTCGCGGTCGGTCAGCGGCAGCTTGATGGTCCGGCCGATCAGGTGCTTGTAGCGCTCGTCCTCGGGGTGGACGGCCACCGCGGTGTCGCCCAGCATCGTCTCGGCCCGGGTGGTGGCGACGATGATCGAGTCGTCGCCCTCGCCGTAGCGGATCGAGACCAGCTCGCCCGGCACCTCCTCGTGCTCCACCTCGATGTCGGACAGCGCGGTGAGGCAGCGCGGGCACCAGTTGATGATGCGCTCGGCGCGGTAGATCAGGCCGTCGTCGAAGAGCCGCTTGAAGATGGTCTGGACGGCCTGGGACAGGCCCTCGTCCATGGTGAAGCGCTCACGCGACCAGTCCACGCCGTCGCCGAGGCGGCGCATCTGGCCGAGGATGCGGCCGCCGTAGCTCTTCTTCCACTCCCAGACCTTCTCGACGAAGGCCTCCCGGCCCAGGTCGTGCCGGGACAGGCCGGCCTCGGCGAGCTGCTGCTCGACCTTGTTCTGGGTGGCGATGCCGGCGTGGTCCATGCCGGGCAGCCAGAGCGTCTCGAAGCCCTGCATGCGCTTGCGGCGGGTCAGCGCGTCCATCAGCGTGTGCTGGAAGGCGTGGCCCAGGTGCAGGACGCCGGTGACGTTCGGCGGGGGGATGACGATGGTGTACGCGGGCTTGTCGCTCTTCGCGTCCGCGGTGAAGTAGCCACGGTCCACCCAGCGCTCGTACAGCTCGCCCTCTACGTCCGCGGGGGTGTAGGTCGTCGGGAGGGTTGCTGCTTCGTCCCCGGCAAAGGTGCTCACGGGGCGCTGGTTCGTCGTGTCGGTCACGACGCACAGTTTACGTAACCGGGGGCGTGGGTCACGAACCCCTTTCGGTGCGCGGGCCCGGCACGCTCCGGCGGACCCCGACCGGGCGCCGTGCGGTAGCGTGCCCGGGCACTCGTCCGGTGGACCGGACGTGCACGGAACGACTCGGCATCACGACAGGCCGCGGGTGCGGCGGGGGAGCACGGACGCAGATGTACGGCCAGGGACAGCAGTACCCGCAGGGACAGCCGCAGCCCTACGGGGGCCGGCCCCCGTACGGCCAGCCGCCGCAGCAGCCCTACGGCGCACCCCCGCCCCCGTACGGCCAGCCCCAGTACGGTCAGCCCCCGTACGGCCAACCGCAGTACGGCCAGCCGCAGCCCTACGGCGCACCCCCGCAGCCGTACGACGTTCCGCCGCAGGCGCCGTACGGACAGCCGGGCTACCCGCCGCCGCAGTCGAAGGGCAGGGGCGGCCTGGTGATCGGGCTGGTGATCGGCGCGCTGGTGCTGGCCGGCGGCGGCTTCGCCGCCTGGAAGTTCCTCGGCGGCGGCGGCGACCAGGGCGGCCGGTACAAGATGACCGCCCCGGAGAGCGTCGCGGACGGCTACTCCCAGAAGTCGGCCGAGGAGAAGACCGTCGAACCGAACAACCCGGAGGCGGCGAAGTTCGGCAAGGACCTCCACGTGATCGCGGCCAGCTACAGCCGGGGCACCGACCTCGACACCTTCACGGTGCTCGGCGTCTACGGGGATCTCAACGACCCCGGACAGATCATCGAGGACGCCAAGAAGACCACCGGCGATACCACCTGGACCACCCCGCTGACCGCCTTCCCGGCCCGCGACAGCAGGAACTCCTCGGCGAAGCTCTCCTGCGGCGTGATCAGCCTCCTGGGCAAGCCCGGCCCGACGGTCTGCGTGTGGGCGGACAGGTCCACCACCGGCCGGGTCACCTTCAGCAAGGTGAACCTGAACGGCAGCGGGAACATCACCGGCCAGGACACCACCCTGTCCCAGGCCGCCGACAAGACCAGGGCGCTCCGCGATGCCATGGTCGTCGCCAGGTGACACGGTGCACGAGGAGGGGCCCCGCACCGGATCCGGTGCGGGGCCCCTCCTCGTGCGAAGGCCTCGGGTCAGGCGCTCTTCTCCCGGCGCTCGCGCTTGATCATGTCGCGCGGCACCAGGGTGGGGATGGCGTGCTTGGAGACCACGTCGCCGGTGACCACCACGCGGGCGACGTCCTGGCGCGAGGGGACCTCGTACATCACGGACATCAGCACCTCCTCCATGATGGCCCGCAGCCCGCGCGCGCCGGTGCCGCGCAGGATCGCCTGGTCGGCGATCGCCTCCAGCGCGTCCCGGGAGAACTCCAGCTCCACGCCGTCCAGTTCGAACAGCTTGCGGTACTGCTTGACCAGCGCGTTGCGCGGCTCGGTGAGGATCTGGAGCAGCGCCTCACGGTCCAGGTTGTGCACGCTGGTGATCACCGGCAGACGGCCGATGAACTCGGGGATCATGCCGAACTTCACCAGGTCCTCGGGCATCACCTGGCGGAAGTGGTCACTGGCGTCCGACTCCCGCTTGGAGCGGATGTTGGCACCGAAGCCGATGCCCTTGGCACCCGCGCGGCCCTCGATGATCCGCTCCAGACCGGCGAACGCACCGCCGACGATGAACAGCACGTTGGTGGTGTCGATCTGGATGAACTCCTGGTGCGGGTGCTTGCGCCCGCCCTGCGGCGGCACCGAGGCGGTGGTGCCCTCCAGGATCTTCAGCAGGGCCTGCTGCACGCCCTCGCCGGAGACGTCCCGGGTGATCGACGGGTTCTCGCTCTTGCGCGCGACCTTGTCGATCTCGTCGATGTAGATGATCCCGGTCTCGGCCTTCTTGACGTCGTAGTCGGCCGCCTGGATCAGCTTGAGCAGGATGTTCTCGACGTCCTCGCCGACGTAGCCGGCCTCGGTCAGCGCGGTGGCGTCCGCGATCGCGAACGGCACGTTGAGCATCCGGGCCAGGGTCTGCGCCAGCAGCGTCTTGCCGGAGCCGGTGGGGCCCAGCAGCAGGATGTTGGACTTGGCCAGCTCGATGGCGTCCTCACGGCCGTTGCCGCCGCTGCGGCCCGCCTCGCCGGCCTGGACACGCTTGTAGTGGTTGTAGACGGCCACCGACAGCGCCTTCTTGGCGAGGTCCTGACCGACCACGTACTGGTCCAGGAACTCGTAGATCTCGCGCGGCTTCGGGAGTTCCTCGAAGCGCACCTCGGAGGTCTCGGCGAGTTCCTCCTCGATGATCTCGTTGCACAGGTCGATGCACTCGTCGCAGATGTACACGCCTGGGCCGGCGATCAGCTTCTTCACCTGCTTCTGCGACTTGCCGCAGAACGAGCACTTGAGCAGGTCGCCACCGTCTCCGATGCGTGCCACGAGGTGCTTCCCCTTCGCCAGGGGCCCCGCAGGGGTTCCGGGGCCTGGTGCTGTGGACCGTCAACGCCGACGGCGCTCGGTCTCGCTATCCGACGGTACTCTGCCGGGCCCGTGATTCCGGCCTCTTCGCCAGGTCTGCCCTACGCCCTGGGCGAATTGATACCGAACAGATGCCGTCGCACGGGCCCGCCGATGGGCCGGGGCGGGGTGCGCCACCCGCGTGCGCACCCCGCCCCGATGGGCCCCTCCAGCCCGTCGCGGGCCGGGAGGGAGCCGACCTCAGGAGGTCAGCGAGGTCTTGCGGGTGGTGATGATCTGGTCGACCAGGCCGTACTCGACGGCCTCCTCGGCGGTGAGGATCTTGTCGCGCTCGATGTCGTCGCGCACCTGCTCCGCCGTCTTGTTGGAGTGCTTGGAGAGCATCTCCTCCAGCTGCTCGCGCATCCGGAAGATCTCCTTGGCCTGGATCTCCAGGTCGGACACCTGGCCGCGGCCGGTCTCGGTGTACGGCTGGTGGATCAGGATGCGGGCGTTCGGCAGCGCCATCCGCTTGCCGGGGGTGCCGGCGGCGAGCAGCACGGCCGCGGCGGAGGCCGCCTGGCCCATGCAGACCGTGGTGATGTCCGGCTTCACGTACTGCATCGTGTCGTAGATGGCCGTCAGGGCCGTGAACGAGCCGCCGGGCGAGTTGATGTACATCTGGATCTCGCGGTCCGGGTCCATCGACTCCAGGCACAGCAGCTGCGCCATGATGTCGTTCGCCGAGACGTCGTCGACCTGCGAGCCGAGGAAGATGATGCGCTCCTCGAACAGCTTGGCGTACGGGTCGTACTCACGGATGCCCTGCGTGGTGCGCTCGACGAAGCGCGGGACGATGTAGCGGCCCTCGGCGCGCATGTCCTCGACGCGGGCCTTGGCGGCCGACAGGCTGGGGATGTTCATGGGGGTCCTTGTCCTCCGGGGCGTTGGGGCTGTGGTCTCGCGGGCCGGGCCGAGGCTCAGGCAGCGCCCGTGCCGCCGCCGCCGGGGACGTCCGCGGCGCTGTGCATGATCGCGTCGATGAGGCCGTACTCCAGGGCCTCCTCCGGGGTGAACCAGCGGTCGCGGTCGGAGTCGGCGGTGATCTGGTCGAAGGACTGGCCGCTGTGGTGGGCGATCAGCTCGGACATCCGCTTCTTGGTGCGGAGCAGCTGCTCGGCCTGGATCCGGATGTCGGTGGCGGAACCGCCGAGGCCCGCGGAGGGCTGGTGCATCAGGATGGTCGAGTTCGGCAGCGAGAAGCGCTTGCCCGGGGCGCCCGCGGTGAGCAGGAACTGGCCCATCGAGGCCGCCATGCCCATCGCGATGGTGACGACGTCGTTCTTGATGTACTGCATGGTGTCGTAGATCGCCATGCCGGCCGAGATCGAGCCGCCCGGGGAGTTGATGTAGAGGAAGATGTCCTTGTCCGGGTCCGCGGCCAGCAGCAGCAGCTGCGCGGTGATCTTGTTGGCGATGTCGTCGTCGACCGCCTGGCCGAGGAAGATGATCCGCTCGTTGAGCAGCCGGTTGTAGACCTGGTCGCCAAGGCCGCCGAGCACGTCACCAGCGGCGGCGTGCGGCGCCATCGGGCCAGGCATCTGCATCTGCGGGAACGTCACTTAGCCACCTGCTCAGTCGATTTGGACGGTCGCTCCACGGCCGTCGCGGTGTCGCACAGCGTCCGGGTATCACGTCGTGATTGTTGCTGTCCAAGGACCCTAACGTGCAGGCCGGGCCGCAGAATCCCTCACGCAGAACTGTTCGCTGTGAGCGCAGGGTCGCGGCGGCCGCCGACGGGACGACAACGGGCCCGGACACCGTACGGCGTCCGGGCCCGATGCAGCCTGAAAGGGGGCTACCGGGGCACTCAGGCCTCGGTCTTCTCCTCGGCGGCGGTCTCCTCGGCGGCGGCGGCCTCGACGGTCTCGGCCGTCTCGTCCTCGTCGTCGAAGTTGATCTCGTTGCCCTCGGTGTCGGCGACCTTGGCGGCCTCGACCACGGTGGCCAGCGCCTTGCCGCGGGCGACCTCGCCGACCAGCAGCGGAACCTGACCGCCCTGGACGACCTGCTGCGCGAACTGGTCCGGGGTGAGGCCGGAGCCGGCGGCGCGGCGGATGAGGTGCTCGGTCAGCTCCTCCTGGTTAACACCCAGCTCCTCGTTGGCGACGATCTGGTCCAGGACGAACTGGGTCTTGATGCCCTTCTTCGCCTGCTCCTCGATCTCCGCGTCCCACTCCTCGCGGGTCTTGCCCTGGGTCTCCAGGTACGCGTCGATGGTGAGGCCCATCGGCTGGAGCTGGTGGTGCTCCACGTTGTGCTTGCGGGTCTCGACCTCGTCCTTGAGGAGCTTCTCGGGGTACTCGATCTCAACCAGGGCGAGCAGCGCGTCCAGGACCTTCTCCTGGGCCTGGGTGGCCTGGTCGTACTCCTTCATGCGCTCCAGGCGCTTGCGGGAGTCGGCGCGCAGGTCCTCCAGGGTGTCGAACTCGCTGGCCAGCTGGGCGAACTCGTCGTCCAGCTCGGGCAGCTCCTTCTCCTGGACGGCGGTGACGGTGACGGTGACCTCGGAGGTCTTGCCCGCCTGGGTGCCACCCTTGAGCTCGGTCTCGAAGGTCTTCTCCTCGCCGGCGGACAGGCCGACGACGGCCTCGTCGATGCCGTCGATCAGGCGGCCCGAGCCGATCTCGTAGCTGACGCCGCTGGCGGTGCCGTCCTCCGGCACCTCGCCGTCGACCTTGGCGACCAGGTCCACGACCACGATGTCGCCGGCAGCGGCGGCGCGCTCGACGTCCTTGACCGAGGAGAAGCGCTCGCGCAGCTGCTCCAGCGACTTCTCGACGTCCTCGTCGGAGACGGCGATCGGGTCGACGGTCACCTCGATGGAGGAGAACTCCGGCAGGGTGATCTCGGGACGGACGTCCACCTCGGCGGTGAACTTCAGGTCGCCGCCGTCGGCGATCGTCTCGACACCCTCGATGTTGGTGATGTCGGGCTGGCCGAGGACCTCGATCTTGCCCTCGTCGACGGCCTGCGTGTAGAAGCGCGGCAGGGCGTCGTTGACGGCCTCCTCCAGCACGGCACCACGGCCGAAGCGCTGGTCGATGACCCGGTTCGGGATCTTGCCCTTGCGGAAGCCCGGGACCGAGACCTGCTGGTTGATCTTCTTGTACGCCGCGTCGAGGCTGGGCTTGAGCTCCTCGAAGGGCACCTCGACGGTGAGTCGAACCCGGGTCGGGTTCAGAGTCTCGACGGCGCTCTTCACGGTTAGGTCTCCTATGGGCTTGCGGTCAGGTTGTCTCCGCCCGTCCCCGTCACCCGGCCGGAGCCGGAACGGGGGTCGGACGAGACGGGCGATGGGCGGTTGGAGCTGCATCTCCCGTGGGGTGGACGGTGAGCTTGACTCCTCGCCCTCGTGCGGTTGACCTGGGTGGACGCCACAGGGACTACCGCCAGCGCCCCATCCTACCGGTACCACGAAAGGCGGACGCCAGACGCCACCGTATCGCCGTCACGAAGCTTCGACACAGAACAGGGCCCCGCCCCGGTGGGCGAGACCCTGCCGCACTGTCGGGGTGACCGGATTCGAACCGACGGCCTTCCGCTCCCAAAGCGGACGCGCTACCAAACTGCGCCACACCCCGTGGTGCCGAGAGGAAGCGTACACGCCGGGCCTGCACGGCTCGCCGACTTGATCCGCGCGGGCGCGACAACGACACATACCGCGCGGGCGCGCGGGGGGTGTGCGCAATGCGGTGTGCACTCGGGCGGCCGGACCAGGTACGCTGTTCCCCGAACTTCCGGCCGGTCACGGCTGGGGGGTCGTGCGGGCGTAGCTCAATGGTAGAGCCCTAGTCTTCCAAACTAGTCACGCGAGTTCGATTCTCGTCGCCCGCTCTCCGGTCCGGCCCCGGTGTGCCCAGCACACCGGGGCCGTCGGCGTTTCCGGGGTCCCCGCAGCACCCGGACCCCGGAGCCCGGGTCTCAGAGCCCGAGCCGGGCGGCCCGGACGGCGGCCCGGTCCAGCAGCCGGTGGACGTCACTCTCCCGGGTGGTCGGGCGGTCGTTGTACTCGTCCGGGGAGCGCGCCGGGCGGCCGGTGGCGTGCAGCACCTCCATCACCTGGACCCGGGCGGTGCGCACGGTGGCCGGGGTGCCGTAGCCGTGCGCCAGGACGGCGGCCTGCGCGCCGAGCAGGCAGACCCGGCCGGCCGCGTCCCACATCGCACCCTGGAGCCAGCCGTGCGCCCCGATGTAGCGGGAGGCGAGCCGGAGGTGGTCGGCCGTGCTGACCGGGACGGGGCGGGCGGGCCGGCCCAGCGCCCGGTCGAGCAGGGTGGCCCGGGGCTCGGGGTGGCCGGCCTGCCAGGGCCTCAGGGTGCTGCCGTAGGGGCAGGCGTACGGCAGCGGGGTGCGCGCGGGGGCGGGCAGCGAGGCGAGGTAGGCCTCGATCTCGGCGACCAGCCCGGAGGCGGCGGGGCCGAACGGGGGCGGCCCGGGGGCGAGGAGGACGGGCGGGGGCGGGGCGGTGGTGCGGGGCATGCGGGTCCTCCGGGCGGACGGCCTTCAGGTTCCGCTGCCCAAAGTGGGGCATTCGGGACTTTTTCGCGACCGGAGGGTCGCGGGGTCCGAACGGTTTCCCGGTGGGCTGTCGGGCCGATAGCCTCGGCGGCGTTCGAGCGCGACCTCAGCTGCCGCGCTCCCGAGGTGGAGGAGTCCCGGTGCATCCGCAGGAGCGACTGGCCGTCATACAGCGCTGTGTGGTGCGGGAGATGGCGCGACTGGGCCAGGTGTTCCACCCGGAGGGCGAGGTGGTCCGCGGCCCCGGCACCACGGCGGTGGCGGTCCGCGAGCACCCCGGGGACGACGGCGCCGGGCACGTGGACCTCGGCTTCGTGCTGCACCTGGGCCGGGCGGACGCCCCGGTGGTGTGGGACTGCGCGGCCGGCCTCGGCAAGACCGAGGAGGAGAAGCTCGCCAACGCGGTGAAGATGTGGGCGACCACCACCGCCTCGGTGCTGGTCGAGCTGGCGGACGGCCGCGGGGTGCACGCCGACCGCCCGGACCTGCCCGAACTCCCGGGCTGGCACGCGGTGCAGGGGCCGGCCGCGGTGTTCGGCTTCGGCAACGAGCGGCTGGCGGGCTGGCTGGCCGAGCACCGGGTGCTGCCGGCGCTGGCGCCCGCGCTGCGCGGGGAGTTGACCGGGCCCGGGCCGGTGGGCGTCAAGCTCTTCCTGGGCGGGAAGGCGGGGGACGACGTCGCCGAGGTCCGGGTGGGCGGCGAGGTGTCGGAGGCGGCGTCGGCGGCGCTGCGCGCCCTGGACTGGCCACGGGGGGAACGGCTGTGCTGGGCAAGGCTGTTCGTCCTGTTGACGGCCGAACCGACCATGCCGGGGTGGACCGCGCAGGCGGGTGCCGGGGCACCCGCACCGATGCGTGTCCCGGCCCCGGCGGCGGCACGCCCCCGGGGACTGTTCGCTCGCTGGCGGGAGGCCAGACGGGCCGGCCGATGACCCCTCGGCAGGGGTGCGGACGGCCCGGCCGGATCAGCCGCCGGTGATGCCGGAGATGCTGTGCGCGAGGTTGGCCAGCAGCGAGTTGATCGAGGTCGCGACCGTGGTCTCGTGGAGCATGAAGCCGAACAGGGCGGCGACGATCGCGTGCGGGATCTTCATCTGCTTGTTGCGGATGAAGATGATGCACAGGATCGCGAACAGGACCAGTGCGGAGACGGAGAGTGCCACCCGGACTCACTTCCTCGTTTTCATAGCGGGGTGCCACCGCCCGGCGGCACCTGCGAAAGCCGGACCCCGGTCTGTCCGACGGTCCCGAGGCGGAATCGCGGACCGTCCGGCACACCGCCGGTGAGGGAGCCCACGGTCGACCGCTGTCTGTCGTGTCGCACCTGACGCCCCCATCCCCCGAATCCTGAACAGTCCCGCCCGGACTCAGTGTGGTCGACCGTGCCGATTGCGTAAAGGTCTGACAGTCAGCCCAACGCCGATATCCTGCGATGCGAGACGAGTTTCCGCCGACCGGGACGATAGCGGAGCCGTCATGACGAATCGTCGGCGGGGCCGTGCTGAGCGGCCGGAAAACGGCCATGGGCGGGTAGCGGAAGCCGCTGGTCCGGTCAGTCGACGGGGCGTCCGATTTGGCTGAAGATCAGCTACCAGGCTTGACAGCGGCGGCTGCCCGCGGCATGTGCCGGGCGGAAGGCGTCAGTCGCGCCAGATCAGCAGCACCGCACGGTCGTCGTTGATGTCCCGGGCGACCGTCTCGATCAGCGCGGCCGCGGCGCCCGTGCCCGTGCCGGGTCCGCCGCCGGGCACCAGCCGGTCCGCCTCCCCCATCAGCCGGTCCATGCCCTCCGCGAGGTCCCGGCCCGGCGCCTCGACCATGCCGTCGGTGCACAGCATCAGCACGTCGCCCCGGTTCAGCCGGCCGCGCACGCCCTCGAACTTGGCACCGTCGTAGATCCCAAGCAGCGGGCCGTCGGCCTGCTTGACCTCCCAGCGCCCCTCCCCGGCGAGCCGCTGCATGCCCGGCAGGTGCCCGGCGGAGAGCAGCTCGTACTCTCCGGTGTCCAGGTCCAGCACCAGGTGGACGGCGGTGGCGAAGCCCTCCTCCCAGGACTGGCGCAGCAGGTAGCCGTTGGCGGCGGGCAGGAAGTCGTGCGCGGGCAGCGAGCCGACCAGTCCGCCGAAGGCACCGGAGAGCAGCAGTGCGCGGGAGCCGGCGTCCATGCCCTTGCCGGAGACGTCCGCGAGGACCACCTCCAGCAGCCGCTGGCCGGGGCCGGTGCGGGCGGCGACCACGAAGTCCCCGGAGAAGGACTGGCCGCCGGCCGGGCGCAGCGCCATGTCCGCGTGCCAGCCGTCCGGCAGCTCGGGCACCCGGCTCTGCACCCGCAGCCGCTCGCGCAGGTCGAACAGCATGGTGGATCCGCCCCACCAGGGCACTCCCACCCGGGCCCGGAACTGGGCGAGCAGCAGGCCGCCCACCCCGGCGGCGCCGACCACCAGGGCCGCGCCCGGGGTCACGCCGTAGAGGTAGGCCTCGGGGTTGTCGCTGGCGACCCGCTGGCCAGTGTGGATCACGGACTCGGAGGAGAGGCCGAGCGCGGCCAGCGCGTAGAGCACCACCAGGCTGCCGGGGCGCAGCAGCAGGGCGCCGGCCAGGATCGGCAGGACCAGGGAGGTGGGCGGGGCCCAGTCGGGGAACCAGATGTTGAGCAGGATCAGCAGCGGGACGAGCAGGGCGAGCGCGCAGAGCACGGGCCAGTCGGCGGCGCCGCCGCGGAAGTAGTCCACACCGGCCGTGCGCAGCCTTCGGCGGACCCGGCGGACCCTCTTGCGCAACCGGGCCGTCACGGACTCGGACGCCGGGGTGGCGCCGGGCCTCGTCGCAGTCGTCTGGGGCGGTGTGCCCGGCGCTCTGCCAGCCATGGGGTCCGACCCTATCCACGGGCACCGCCCGGCGTCGACGGGCCGGGGGCGGGCACGGGCGCCGGAGCGCGGGGCGGGCAGTGGGTTTCGGCCGATCGGGACGGTTGCGGGCGTGCCGTCAGGAGTCGTACGCGGGTTGGGCCTACGGACCGCGCGGGCGGCGCGTGCGCCCCGCGCGCGGGGGTGTCCGCGCGCCGTGCCCTGTGGCCGATCCCACAGGCGGTGCGGGGCCGCTCCGGGCCCGTCGCGTGGCTCCCGGGGGCTTCCCGGACCTTCCCGGAGACGGCGGGGGGGGGGGGGGGCCGGGGGGGGGGGGGGGGGCCGGGGCGGGGGGGGGGGGGGGGGGGCCCCCGGGGGGGGGGGCCGGGGCGGGGGGGGCGGCGGGCGGGGGGGGGGCCCCGCCCCCCCCCCCCGCCGGGGGGGGGGGGGGGGCGGGGGGGGGGGCCCCCCCCCCCCCGGGAAGGGTGGGTGGCGGATCAGCCCTGCGGGTGGTGGGCCGGGATCGGCGGGAGCTCGCCGGTGGTCTCGTACTCGCTCAGCATCTCGATCCGGCGGGTGTGCCGGGGCTCGCCGCTGTACGGGGTGTCGAGGAAGACCTCGACGAACTTGGTGGCCTCCTCCAGCGTGTGCATGCGGCCGCCGATGGAGATCACGTTGGCGTTGTTGTGCTGACGGCCGAGCTCGGCGGTCTGCACGCTCCAGGCCAGCGCGGCCCGGACGCCCTTGACCTTGTTGGCGGCGATCGCCTCTCCGTTGCCCGAGCCGCCGATCACGATGCCCAGGGCATCCTCGTCGGCGGCGGTGCGCTCGGCGGCGCGCAGGCAGAACGGCGGGTAGTCGTCCTCGGCGTCGTAGATGTGCGGCCCGCAGTCGACCGGCTCGTGGCCGGCCCCCTTGAGCCACTCCACGAGGTGGTTCTTCAGTTCGTATCCGGCATGGTCGGAGCCCAGGTACACGCGCATGCCATGAGTGTGGCATGCGCGTGCGCCCGGGCCCGACAACGGGGGCGCGGCAGGGTGGGTCGGCCGGGCGGGTCGGCCGCCGGGTGGGTCAGCGCCGGCCGAGCAGCTTCCAGGCCAGCGGCAGGGCGCCGGCGGCGAAGGCGGCCTTGAGGGCGTCGCCGACCAGGTACGGGTAGAGGCCGAGCTCCGCGGCGCGGGCGAGCGACACGTGCAGCGACAGGGCCAGGTACGGGACGCCGACCGCGTAGATGGCGAGGCTGCCGAGGACCATGGTGACGACGGTGTTGACCGGGGTGCGGTCGGCGCCGCGGCGGGCCAGCGCGCCGGTCAGGGCGGCGGCGAGGACGAAGCCGAGCACGTAGCCGAAGGAGGCCATCGCCCAGCCCGAGGTGCCCTCGGCGAACCAGGGCAGGCCCGCCATGCCGACCAGCATGTACAGCACGAGCGAGGCGACGCCGCGGCGGGCGCCGAGCGCGGTGCCGACCAGCAGGGCGGCGAAGGTCTGGCCGGTGACCGGCACCGGCGAGCCGGGCACGTTCACCGACAGCTGGGCGGCCAGGCCGGTCAGCGCGGCGCCGCCGGCCACCAGGGCCAGGTCGCGGGCCTGGGCGCCGAGGCGGGTGGAGGCGGCGGGCAGCAGGTCGGCGAGGACGGCGCGGCGCGGTATCGGGGTGGTGGCAGTGGCCATCGGGGCTCCTCCGTGAGAGTCCAGGTGAGTGAACACCTGTGAACCTACGCGGTGATCCACTGGGCGAACGGCACGGTTTCGGACAAACCCCCACCCTCGGGCGTTGTCGGAACCGGCCCGGAGCAACTCCAGGTCACAACATGATCACGGTAGGTTTCGGCACGGTCCGCATGGTGGGCCCCGATCGAACATTCTTGGCATGGACAGGGGTGTCGCCGGATATTGGACAGCTCATGCCGCATACCGCACAGTCTGGAACCACCCCTATGGCCCCCACTTCCACGCCTTTGGCGACCGGGACCCCTGACGGCACCCAGCCGGCCGCAGCGCCGGCATCGGGTGGCCAGCAGCTCTCCCACGGGCTGAAGCAGCGCCACCTGTCCATGATCGCCCTCGGCGGCGTGATCGGCGCGGGCCTCTTCGTCGGCTCCGGCGCCGGCATCGCGGCCGCCGGACCGGCGATCATCCTGGCGTTCGCGCTCTCCGGCCTCCTGGTCATGCTGATCATGCGGATGCTCGGTGAGATGTCCGCCGCCCGCCCCGCCTCCGGATCGTTCTCGGTGCACGCCGAGAAGGAGATCGGCCCGTGGGCCGGGATCACGGCCGGCTGGATGTACTGGGTGATGCTGTGCTGCGGCGTCGCCGCCGAGGCCACCGCCGCCGGGAAGATCGTCAACGGCTGGATACCCGGCGTCTCCGCCTGGGTCTGGGTCGGCCTGTTCATGGTCTTCTTCTGCGCCAGCAACCTCACCGCGGTGAAGAACTTCGGCGAGTTCGAGTTCTGGTTCGCCGCGATCAAGGTCGCCGCGATCGTCACCTTCCTGGTTCTCGGCGGGCTCGGCATCGCCGGCGTGCTCGGCCCCGGCGCCCCCGGCACGACGAACCTCACCGGCCAGGGCGGCTTCCTGCCCAACGGCGTCGACGGGCTGATCGTCGGCCTGCTCGCCTCGGTCTTCGCGTACGGCGGTCTGGAGACCGTGACCATCGCCGCCGCCGAGTCCGAGGACCCCAAGAAGAACGTCGCCAACGCCGTGCGCACCGCGGTGTGGCGGATCGCGATCTTCTACATCGGCTCGATGGCCCTGGTGGTCACCCTGGTCTCCTGGAAGGACCCGGCGGTCGTCGCCGACGGCCCGTACGTCACCGTGCTGCGCCACCTCGGGGTGCCCGCGGCCGGAACGATCATGCAGGTGGTGGTGCTGATCGCGCTGCTGTCCGCGATGAACGCCAACATCTACGGCGCCTCCCGGATGGCGTACTCGCTGGTCGGCCGCGGCCAGGGCCCCAAGGTGCTGGCCAAGGTCAGCGGCGGGGTGCCGCGCATGGCCGTGCTGGCCTCCTGCCTGTTCGGCTTCGGCGCCGTGCTGGCCGCCAAGTTCTGGCCGGCCACGGTGTTCACCTGGCTGATGAACACCACCGGCGTGGCGATCCTGGTGGTCTGGCTGTTCATCTGCGCGGTCCAGCTGCGGATGCGCCGCCGGCTGGAGCGCGAGGCCCCCGAGCTGCTCACCGTGAAGATGTGGGGCTTCCCGTACCTCACCTGGATCGCAATGGCCGCGGTGGCCGGCATCCTCGCCCTGATGACCACCACCGAGGGCAACCGCGAACAGCTGTACGCGGCCGGTGTGCTGGTCACGGCGCTCGTCGTCGCCGGGCTGCTCAAGCAGCGCCGGGACGCCGCCCTGCGCTGACCTTCCCGTTCCACGCACGGCGAGGGCCCGGTACCGAGCGGTACCGGGCCCTGCCGCGCTTCCGGAGCCGTTCCCCGGGACTTACTCGAAGGACGGGCCGTCCGTGCGGGTGCGCTTGATCTCGTAGAAGCCCGGGGTGGAGGCCACCAGCAGGGTGCCGTCCCACAGCCGGGCCGCGGCCTCGCCCTTCGGGGCCGGGGTCACCACCGGGCCGAAGAAGGCCACCCGCTCGCCGTCCACGCCCTCGACCGCGATCACCGGGGTGCCGACGTCCTCGCCGACCAGGGTGATGCCCTCCTTGTGCGAGGCGCGCAGGGCCTCGTCGTACGCGTCCGTGCCGGCCGCGTCGGCCAGCTCGGCGGGCAGGCCCGCCGCCACCAGGGCCGCCGCCACGGTCTCCCGGTTCTGCGGCAGGCCCTGGTTGTGGAAGCGCACGCCCAGCTCGGTGTAGAGCCGGCCGAGCACCTCCGGGCCGTGCTGCTCGGCGGCGGCGATGCAGACCCGCACCGCGCCCCAGGCGTTGTCCAGCATCTCCCGGTAGTTCTCCGGGAGGTCCCGGTGCTCGTTGAGCACCGACAGGCTCATCACGTGCCAGTGCACGTCGACCGGACGCAGCTGCTGGACCTCGATCAGCCAGCGGGAGGTCATCCACGCCCACGGGCAGGCCGGGTCGAACCAGAAGTCGGCGGTCTTGCGCTCAGCGGCAGTCGTCACTGCGTGTCGTCCTTCGTGAGTGGTCCGGGGCAGGGAGGAATTCCACCCCGGCAACGCCAACACCCGCCCGACACCGCTGATTCCGGCCCTGGCGCGACGGACTGTGCAATGGTACTGACGACACGGGGCGTGAAAGGATGGCCCCGCGTGCGCGGAGCACACCCCGCGCCGAGACCGCACCACCCACAGGCGCACCACCGTGCGAGCCGGACAAAGGAGTACCGCCGTGCCGGGCAAGAACCTCAGCCGCGACGAGGCGCAGCAGCGGGCCAGCATCCTGGCCGTGGACGGCTACCAGGTCCGGCTGGACGTGACCTCGGCCCCTGACCGGGAGGCCGGCACCTTCCGCTCCACCACCACCGTCACCTTCCGCTGCTCCCAGCCCGGTGCGGACACCTTCCTCGACCTGCTCGCCCCCGCCGTCCGCTCGGTCACCCTCAACGGCCGCGCCCTCGACCCGGCCACCGCCTACGACGGCGCCCGGGTGCACGTCGACGGCCTGGCCGCCGAGAACGTGCTGACCGTCGAGGCGGACTGCGCCTACAGCCGCACCGGCGAGGGCCTGCACCGCTTCGTCGACCCGGTGGACGGCGAGACCTACCTCTACACCCACTACGAGCCGGCCGACGCCCGCCGGGTGTTCGCGAACTTCGAGCAGCCCGACCTGAAGGCCCCGTTCACCTTCACCGTGACCGCCCCGGCCGCCTGGGACGTGTGGTCCAACGCCCCGCACGAGAACATCACCGAGCAGGACGCCGACCGCACCTGGGAGTTCGCGCCGACCAAGCCGATCTCCACCTACCTCACCGCCGTCGTCGCCGGCCCGTACCACGTCGCCCGCGACCACTACCGCCGCGAGCTGGCCGACGGCACCGCGCTGGAGATCCCGCTCTCCGCGATGTGCCGCCAGTCGCTGGCCCCGTACTTCGACGCGGACGAGATCCTCGGCGTCACCAAGCTCGGACTCGACTTCTTCCACGAGGAGTTCGACTACCCGTACCCCTTCGGCAAGTACGACCAGGCCTTCGTTCCCGAGTACAACATCGGCGCGATGGAGAACCCCGGCTGCGTCACCTTCCGCGAGGAGTTCGTCTTCCGCTCGAAGGTCACCGACGCCGCGTACGAGGGCCGGGCCAACGTCATCCTGCACGAGATGGCGCACATGTGGTTCGGCGACCTGGTCACCATGCGCTGGTGGGACGACCTGTGGCTGAAGGAGTCCTTCGCCGACTTCATGGGCTCCTACGGCCTGATCGGCGCCCGCACCCGCTACTCCTCGGCCTGGGTCACCTTCGCCAACCAGCGCAAGGCCTGGGCCTACCGGCAGGACCAGTTCCCCACCACCCACCCGATCACCGCGGACATCCGGGACCTCGAGGACGCCAAGCTCAACTTCGACGGCATCACCTACGCCAAGGGCGCCTCCGTCCTCAAGCAGCTGGTGGCGTACGTCGGTTCGGAGGCCTTCTTCGAGGGCGCCCGCCGCTACTTCAAGCGCCACGCCTTCGGCAACACCGAGCTGGGCGACCTGCTGGAGGTGCTGGAGGAGACCAGCGGCCGGGACCTCAAGGCCTGGGCCGCCGCCTGGCTCCAGACCTCCGGGGTCAACGCGCTCACCCCGCAGGTCACGGCCGACGCCGAGGGCCGGATCACCGAGCTGGCCGTGCTCCAGGACACTGCGGACGATCCTGCGACTGCGTCGCGTGGCGTCCTGCGCCCGCACCGGATCGCGGTCGGCCTGTACGACCGGGACGCCGACGGCGCCCTGGTGCGCACCGGGCGGATCGAACTGGACGTCACCGGCGCCCGGACCGTCGTCACCGAGGCCGCCGGCCTGCCCCGCCCGGCGCTGGTGCTGCTCAACGACGACGACCTGACCTACTGCAAGATCCGCTTCGACGAGGACTCGCTGGCGAACCTGCGCAGCGGCCTCGGCGACATCCGCGACGAGCTGGCCCGCGCACTCGCCTGGTCCGCGGTCTGGAACCTCACCCGGGACGGCCTGATGCCGGCCCGCGACTACGT
Organism: Kitasatospora sp. NPDC101235; assembly: GCF_044767505.1. NCBI lineage: Bacteria > Bacillati > Actinomycetota > Actinomycetes > Kitasatosporales > Streptomycetaceae > Kitasatospora > Kitasatospora sp. NPDC101235. The sequence continues at coordinate 40,711 of NZ_JBIWNZ010000001.1, read as the reverse complement.
CGCCCTGGTGCTGCGCTTCGCCGGCCAGGAGGGCAACATCGGCGTGCTCCAGTCGCTGCACACCCAGGCCAAGACCGCCGTCGACCTGTACGCCGACCCGGCCTGGCGCGGCGAGGGCGGCCGGCTGCTCGCCGACGGCGCCCTGCGCGAGCTGCGCGAGGCCGTCCCCGCCAGCGACCACCAGCTGGCCTGGGCCCGCTTCCTCGCCCAGACCGCGGGCGGCGCCGAGCACCTCGGTCTGGTCCGCGGCCTGCTGTCCGGCAGCGCCCGGGTCGACGGCCTGGAGGTCGACCAGGAGCTGCGCTGGTCGCTGTGGCTGGCGCTGGCCGCGGCCGGCCAGGCCACCGACGAGGAGCTGGCCGCCGAACTGGCCGCCGACAACACCGCGAGCGGCAAGCGCCACTACACCCAGTGCCTGGCCGCCCGGCCCACGGCGGAGGCCAAGGCCGCCGCCTGGTCGGCCGTGATCGACTCGGACGAGCTGCCGAGCGCCCTGGTCGAGGCCAACACCGCGGGCTTCTCGATCCCCTCCCAGCGCGACCTGAGCGCCCTCTACGCGGCGCCGTACTTCAAGCTGCTGGAGCGGATCTGGGCCGAGCGGACCATCGAGATCGCGATGCGGATCGTCGGCGGCTTCTTCCCGACCGCCCAGACCGACGAGCAGACCCTGGCCGAGGCCGACGCCTGGCTCGAAGGACACCCGCAGGCCGCGCCGGCGCTGCGCCGCCTGGTGCTGGAGCGCCGGGACGACCTGGCCCGCGCGCTGCGGGCTCAGGCCTGCGACCGGGCCTGACGGGCCGTACGGCCTGACGCCGTGGGCCCCGGCCGATCCTGGAACCCAGGGATCGGCCGGGGCCCACGGCCGTTCGAGGCGCGGGGAGTGCGCTCAGACGGCGCTCGCACCGACACCGTAGACGTCGGCGGTGTCCGGGGAGGCCGCGGCGAACGCACCGGTCACCTCGTGCACGGCCGCCCGGGCGAGCGCCGGCGCAGCCGACGGTGCAGCAGGGCCCGCCGCGGGTGCGTCCGCGGCGGGCCCTGGGTGCGGGGCGGGGAACGGTCAGTCGCGGCGCAGGCCGCGGTCCAGCGCGGCGATCGCGCTGCCCTGGGCGTCGTCGCCGTCCAGCGACCAGACCATCACGCCGGCCAGGTCGTTCCAGCGCGTGTACCGCGCCTTCTGGGTGAGCACCTCGGCGGTGTCGTAGCTGTAGAAGGTGGTGCCGTCGTACTTCCAGGACGCGCCGTGGTCGCGGTCCACGTAGACCTTGCCCGGCAGCGCGTTGATCTCCTGGTAGGAGTGGTCGGGCGCGGCCGCGGTGGCGCTCTGGAAGAGGCCGCCGCGCTTGCCGGGGGCGACGCCGGTCCAGCCGTGGCCGTACAGCGGGGCCCCGAGGACGAGCTGCTCGGAGGGCAGGCCGCGCTCCTGGTAGTGGGTGACGGCCGTGTCGGCGCTGCGCCGGCGCGGGTCCGGGTCGGCCGGGTCGGAGTACAGGTTGGCCTGGTGGTTGGCCGGGCCCTTGCCCTCCCACGGGCCGTGCAGGTCGTAGGTCATCACGTTCAGCCAGTCCACCGACTCGCTCAGCTCGGGCAGTTCGAGCCGGTCGGCGACGGTCTCGTTGGCGGCCACGGCGGCGGTCAGCAGGTAGTGCTTGCCCTTCTTGCCGCTCAGCGCGTCCAGCTGGTCGCGGAACTCCCGCATCAGCAGGGTGAAGTTGCGCCCGTCCTCGGGGCGGACCACGTTGCCCGCGTCCCCGCCGCCGCCCGGGTACTCCCAGTCGATGTCGATGCCGTCGAAGACGCCGGCGGCCGTGCCCTTGCCGCCCTCCGGGGAGTCGGCCAGGACCGGCAGGTCGCCCTTGAGGTAGAGGTCGATGCAGGAGGAGACGAACTTCTTGCGGGCCTGGTCGGTGGCGGCCGCGTCGGAGAAGTACTTGGACCAGGTCCAGCCGCCCAGCGAGATGACCGTGCGCAGCTGGGGGTTCTTCGCCTTGAGCTTGCGCAGCTGGTTGAAGTGGCCCTTCAGCTTCTGGCCCGGCGCGTCGGCCACGCCGTCCACCGACTCGGCCGCGGAGAAGGGGCGCTGGTAGTCGTTGCGTGCGTCGCCCTGGCCGGGCTCGTTGCTCTCGAAGCAGGTGCCGTCGGCGGAGACGTTGCCGAACGCGTAGTTGATGACGGTGAGCTTGGCCGCCTGGCCGGACTCCTGGACCCGCTTGGCGGAGCTGTCGGCGCCCCACTGGGTGAAGTAGCCGACCCGCTGGCCCTTCAGCTTCGGGCCGTGCCGTCCGTCGGCGGCGTTGGCGGTGGCGGGGGCGGCGAGCAGCGCGGCGACGGTGGCGGCGGCGAGCAGGGCTGAGGCGCGAGTGGGCATACCGGACCTGTTCTCTGAAGCGACGTCAAATGGTCTGGACCAGATGAGAGAGAGGTTTAGTCCATCTGCCGTTCACCGCACAAGGGGACGGGCCCGGTCGGTGCAGCATGCAAAAAGGGGGCCGGACCGCGAAGTGCGGTCCGGCCCCCCTCTCAGGCCTGTGCCGGGACTCAGCCGATCAGCGAGCGCAGCACGTACTGCAGGATGCCGCCGTTGCGGTAGTAGTCCGCCTCACCGGGGGTGTCGATGCGGACGACCGCGTCGAACTCGTTGCTGGTCCCGTCCGCGCCGACCGCCTTGACCTTGACGGTCTTCGGGGTGCGGCCCTCGTTGAGCTCGGTCACGCCGGTGATGGAGAAGGTCTCCTCGCCGGTCAGGCCGAGGGAGTCGGCGTTCTCGCCCTCCGGGAACTGCAGCGGCAGGACGCCCATGCCGATCAGGTTCGAGCGGTGGATGCGCTCGTACGACTCGGCGATGACGGCCTTGACGCCCAGCAGCGCGGTGCCCTTGGCGGCCCAGTCGCGGGACGAGCCGGAGCCGTACTCCTTGCCGGCCAGGACGACCAGCGGGGTACCGGCGGCCTGGTAGTTCTGCGAGGCGTCGTAGATGAACGACACCGGCGCGTCGGCCTGGGTGAAGTCGCGGGTGTAGCCGCCCTCGGTGCCCGGCGCGATCTGGTTGCGCAGGCGGATGTTGGCGAAGGTGCCGCGGATCATCACCTCGTGGTTGCCTCGACGGGAACCGTAGGAGTTGAAGTCGCGCTTCTCGACACCGTTGGCGGTCAGGTACTGCGCCGCCGGGGTGCCCGGCTTGATGTTGCCGGCCGGGGAGATGTGGTCGGTGGTGACCGAGTCGCCCAGCTTGGCCAGGACGCGGGCGCCGGCGATGTCGGTCACCGGGCTCGGGGTCTTGGCCATGCCCTCGAAGTACGGGGGCTTGCGGACGTAGGTGGACTCGGCGTCCCACTCGAAGGTGTTGCCGGTCGGGACCGGGAGCGACTGCCAGCGGTGGTCACCGGCGAAGACGTCCTGGTAGCCCTTGTCGAACATGGCCTCGTCGATGGAGCCGGCGACGGTGTCGGCGACCTCCTGCTCCGACGGCCAGATGTCGGCGAGGAAGACGTCGTTGCCGTCGGCGTCCTGGCCCAGGGCGTCCTTGGTGATGTCGACGTTCATGTTGCCGGCGAGGGCGTAGGCGACCACCAGCGGCGGGGAGGCCAGGTAGTTCATCTTGACGTCGGGGTTGATCCGGCCCTCGAAGTTGCGGTTGCCGGAGAGCACCGAGACGACCGCGAGGTCGGACTCGTTGACGGCGGCCGAGACCTCCTCGGGCAGCGGGCCCGAGTTGCCGATGCAGGTGACACAGCCGTAGCCGACCAGGTTGAAGCCCAGCTTCTCCATGTACGGGAGCAGGCCGGCCTTCTCGTAGTAGTCCATGACGACCTTGGAGCCGGGCGCCAGGGTGGTCTTGACCCAGGGCTTGACGTGCAGGCCCTTCTCCACGGCCTTCTTCGCCAGCAGGGCGGCGCCCAGCATGACGGAGGGGTTGGAGGTGTTGGTGCAGGAGGTGATCGAGGCGATCACGACCGCGCCGTTGTCGATCTCGTAGGTCGAACCGTCGGGGGCGGTGACGGCGGTCGACTTCGAGGCCTCGGCGGAGTAGGTCGGCAGCGCCTCGGCGAACTTCTGGGCGGCCTCGGCCAGCACGACGCGGTCCTGCGGGCGCTTCGGGCCGGAGATCGACGGGACGACGGTGGAGACGTCCAGCTCCAGGTACTCGGAGTAGACCGGCTCGTGCGACGGGTCGTGCCAGAGACCCTGCTCCTTGGCGTACGCCTCGACCAGGGCGAGCTGCTGCTCGTCGCGGCCGGTGAGCTTCAGGTAGTTGATGGTCTCGGCGTCGATCGGGAAGATCGCACAGGTCGAGCCGAACTCCGGCGACATGTTGCCGATGGTGGCGCGGTTGGCCAGCGGGATGGAGCCGATGCCGTCGCCGTAGAACTCGACGAACTTGCCGACCACACCGTGCTTGCGCAGCATCTCGGTGATGGTGAGCACCAGGTCGGTGGCGGTGGTGCCGGCCGGCAGCTCGCCGGTCAGCTTGAAGCCGACGACGCGCGGGATCAGCATGGAGACCGGCTGGCCGAGCATGGCGGCCTCGGCCTCGATGCCGCCGACGCCCCAGCCCAGCACGCCCAGGCCGTTGACCATGGTGGTGTGCGAGTCGGTGCCGACGCAGGTGTCCGGGTAGGCCTGGCCGCCGCGGACCATGACGGTGCGGGCCAGGTGCTCGATGTTCACCTGGTGGACGATGCCGGTGCCCGGCGGGACGACCTTGAACTCGTCGAAGGCGGTCTGGCCCCAGCGCAGGAACTGGTAGCGCTCCTTGTTGCGGCCGTACTCGATCTCGACGTTCTGGGTGAACGCGTCCTTGGTGCCGAACTTGTCGGCGATGACCGAGTGGTCGATGACCAGCTCGGCCGGGGCCAGCGGGTTGATCTTGGCCGGGTCGCCGCCCAGCTCCTTGACGGCCTCACGCATGGTGGCGAGGTCGACCACGCACGGCACACCGGTGAAGTCCTGCATGATCACGCGGGCCGGGGTGAACTGGATCTCCTGGCTCGGCTGGGCGTTCTCGTCCCAGCTGCCGAGGGCGCGGATGTGGTCGGCGGTGATGTTCGCGCCGTCCTCCGTGCGGAGCAGGTTCTCCAGCAGCACCTTGAGGCTGTACGGCAGCCGCTCGGAACCCTCGACGGCGGAGAGCTTGAAGATCTCGTACGACTCGTCGCCCACCTGCAGCGAGCTGCGGGCGTCGAAGCTGTTCGCGGACACGACTGACTCCTTCTGGGTGCTTCGTGCGATATCCGGCCGTCACGCGGTGGTAAGGTCAGCCTTACTTAGGCAGGCCTTGCCGCATCGCCGGCGAGCGCCTCTCGGCAAGTATCTTGATGTCGAGATATATCGTAAGGGGCAGTTATCTCGATGTCGAGATAAACCATAGTGCATGCCGTGGCTCACTGGTCGTCCGGGCCGCGCCGCTTGCGCTCCAGCCTGATCAGCCAGACCGCACCCGCCACGACCGCGGCCGCCATCAGCAGCACCACCACAAGCTCACCACCGGAACCGCCGGTCGGCGAGGGGGCGATGTCGGCCAGCAGGATCGTCGTCACTCTTTCTCCTTATGTTCGTGCCCGGTTCGCGCCCAGGCCCAGAACCAGCATCAACAGCACCGGGAACTCCAGATACGCGTGGTAGCTCGCCAACGCCGCGTACAGCGACCGGCCCTGGGCGTAGTCCACCGCGAACAGCAGCGCCAGCAGCACGCCGGCGCCCGCGCCCAGCACCCAGGCCCGGACCCCGCGCAGCGCCGGCACCCGGGCGTCGAAGCGCTCCGCGGCCTCCGGCGCGTACCGGGGCAGGAACCAGACCCAGACCACGTAGTGCATCGTCTGGAGGAAGGCGAACACCGCCAGGAAGCGCAGGCCCGCCTCCGGCGTCAGCCAGGCGGGCGGGGTGTAGGCGGCTGCCAGCCGGTCCGTCCAGCCGCCGGGGCGCTGGGACAGCACACCGTCCAGCAGACCGCTCAGCAGCAGCGCCGGCACCACCAGCACCCAGCCGGCCTGGAGCGCCAGGAACCCGGCCCGCCCCCGCCGCAGCCGGCGCGACCACTCGGCCAGGAACAGCAGCGGCACCACGTTGTGCAGATGGGCCAGCACCACGAAGTGGTACGCCGGGAAGGCCAGCGAGGCCGCCCCGGCCGCCACCAGCAGCACCGCGCCCGCCGCCAGGAGCCGGGGGCGGCCGCGCAGCCCGTACCGGCAGGCGGCCGCCAGCAGGCCGTACGCGAGCAGGATCTCCGCCGCCTGGGACGCCCGGGAGGGCGGCAGCAGGCGGCACAGCACGATGCCGGTCACCAGTGCCAGCAGCAGCCGCAGCAGCGGGCCGGTCAGGACGGTGGCGAAGCGGCCGGCCACGTAGCGCAGCTCCAGCACGTTGTGCAGCAGGCCGAACGCGGCCAGGCCCAGCACCGCCAGGCCGGTCGGCGCCCGCAGGGCCAGCGCCAGGGCGAGGACGGCCGACAGGACGAAGCCCGCGAACGGCGCGGCACCCAGCCGGGCGGCCGGACCGGGCGCGGGCCAGACGGCGCCCCCGGCCGCGGGTGCACCGACGTTCGTGGCCGCGCCTGCGCTCGTGGTCGCCACGTTCCCCCTCTTCATGGCACGATCCCCGCCGTGCGCTACCCGGTGGCCCTCGCCCTCACCCTGCTGACCGAGACCCCCGTCTACACCGCCGCCCTCGTCCGCGTCGGACGGGTCCGCCCCGGACGGGCGGCCGCGGCCGCCGTCCTGGTCAACCTGGTGACGCACCCGCTGCTCTGGTGGACCCTCCGGCACTGGACCGACGGACCGGCGGCAGCGTACTGGACGACCTTCGCACTCAGCGAGGCCGCGGTCTGCGCCGTCGAGGCGCTGCTGCTGTGCCCACTCGCCGGTCTGCGCCCGCGCGACCCGCTGCCCTGGATCGCCTCCGGCACCGCCAACGCCGCCTCCCTGCTGGCCGGACTGCTGGCCGGGAGCTGACCGGGTCGTCACGCGGTTTCCGAACTCAGGCGTCCGATCAGGCACAGCGGCGCAGCCCCCCACGTCGCCACGGAAGGGGACGGTCCGGCCGTTCCACGACGACGGCCGGAGCGCACCATGCCCGCCGACGGCGCCACCGCCGCATCCGGCCCGAAGGGCCGAGAGCCTTCCCGGTACGGTTGGCCGGGTGAGGCGCATGGCGAAGGGGGTCGGCCGGTGATCGTGGTGGACGCGTCCGCGCTGGTGCTGGCGCTCGCCGACGAGGGCCCGCGCGGGGCCGCCGCCCGGGCCGAACTCGCCGCCGACGGCGAGTGGCTGGCGCCCGAGCACATCGTGATCGAGGTGATGCAGTCGCTGCGCGGCCTCTACCTGGCCAAGGAACTGACCGCCGAGCGGGTCGCCGAAGTCACCGGCGAACTCGCCGAGGTGGCGGCCCACAAGGTCCGCAAGGTCGAGGTGGCGCCGCTGCTCGGGCGGATCTGGGAGCTCAAGGACAACCTGACCCCGGACGACGCCGCGTACGTCGCGGTCGCCGAGCGGTACGGGGTGCCGCTGGTCACCGCCGACCTGCGGCTGATGCGGGCCAGCGGGCCGCGCTGCGAGATCCGGGGGATCCGGCGCGAGCCGCCCGCCTGAGGCTCGCGGCCCGCACGGGCGGGGGCGCTCCCGGGCGGGGGCGCCCTCGGTGGCGGCGTCCTTCCCGGGGCAGTGTCCTTCCCGGGGCGGTGTCCTTCCCGGGGCGGCGCCGTTGAGCAGGGGGCCCCGTCGCCCCGCCCCCGAAAGGCCCGACCGATGACCGCTCCGCTCGCCGCCGCCCTGCTGCCACTGGCCCTGCTCGCCCCGGCCGCCTCACCGGTCACCGTCGTCGAGGCCGACTTCGACCCGGCCACCGCCTTCGTCCCGCCGGCCGCGATCAGCTACGCGAGCGACCTGGTGCCGTACGGCTCGCACGCCCGGATCGTCACCGACCACTCGGTGCCCGGGCGGACGGTGCTCACCCTGACGGCCTCCGGGCTCGCCCCCGGTCACGAGTTCCCGGTGCACCTGCACACCGGCGGCTGCGGGGCCGACCCGGCCTCCTCCGGGCCCCACTACCAGGACGCGGTCGACCCGGTGCAGCCGTCCACCGACCCGGCGTACGCCAACGGGCACAACGAGCTGCGGCTGGTGCTGCGCACCGACGGGCGGGGCGGGGGCAGCGCCACCACCGCGGTGGCCTGGCAGCCGCGGCCGGGCGAGGCCCGCTCGCTGGTGCTGCACGCGGGCACCCCGGCCGGCCCGCACGCGGCGGGCGACCGGGTGGCCTGCGTCAAGCTGGACGACTGAGGCCGGAGCCACCCGGAAGGCCGTCCGCAGCCCCGGGGGGTCGTCCGCTCCCGGGGCCGTCCGGAGTCCTCGGGCCGGTCAGGAGCCGAGGGTGGCGACCAGCACCGCCTTGATGGTGTGCAGCCGGTTCTCGGCCTGGTCGAACACGATGGAGTGCGCCGACTCGAACAGCTCGTCGGTGCACTCCAGCTCGGTCATGCCGGTCTCCTCGTACATCTGCCGCCCGACCACCGTGCCGAGGTCGTGGAAGGCGGGCAGGCAGTGCAGGAACTTCACGTCCGGGTTGCCGGTGGCCCGGACGGTGTCCATGGAGACCTGGTACGGCGCGAGCAGCTCGATCCGCTCGGCCCAGACCTCCTTGGGCTCGCCCATCGAGACCCAGACGTCGGTGTAGAGGAAGTCGACGCCGGCCACGCCCTCGGCCACGTCCTCGGTCAGGGTGATCCGGGCGCCGGTCGTCTCGGCCAGGGCCTGCGCCGACTTCTGCACCTCCTCGGTCGGCCAGAGCGCGCGCGGGGCGACGATCCGGATGTCCATGCCGAGCAGGGCGCCGGTGACCAGCAGCGAGTTGCCCATGTTGGAGCGGGCGTCGCCGAGGTAGGCGAGGGCGACGTCGGGGAGCGGCTTGACGGTGTGCTCGGTGATGGTGAGCACGTCGGCCAGCATCTGGGTGGGGTGCCACTCGTCGGTCAGGCCGTTCCAGACCGGGACGCCGGAGTACTCGGCGAGCTCCTCGACGACCTCCTGGCCGTGGCCGCGGTACTCGATACCGTCGAACATCCGGCCGAGCACCCGGGCGGTGTCCCTGATCGACTCCTTGTGGCCGATCTGCGAGCCCGCGGGGTCCAGGTAGGTGGTGGTGGCGCCCTGGTCGTGGGCGGCGACCTCGAAGGCGCAGCGGGTGCGGGTGGAGGTCTTCTCGAAGATCAGCGCGATGTTCCTGCCGCGCAGCCGGGGCTGCTCGGTGCCCGCGTACTTCGCCGCCTTGAGACCGGCGGCGAGGTCCACCAGGAAGCGGAACTCCTGGGGCGTGAAGTCGAGCTCCTTGAGGAAGTGCCTGTTCCGGAGGTTGAAGGCCATGCCGGGCTCCTGGGGTGACGGGACTGCGGGAAAGCGGCAAGTCTATACGATACTCGGAATTTCTATACAGAGGCAGGGCGGAGGAAGGGAGCCACGGGGCAACTCCCCTCCTCCGGCGCCACCGTCACAGCCGAGGATCGACCGGCTCCGACTCCAGCGCGAGCACCGCGAAGACCGGCTCGTGCACCCGCCACAGCGGCTCCCCCGCCGCCAGCCGGTCCAGCGCCTCCAGGCCCAGCGCGTACTCACGCAGCGCCAGCGAGCGCTTGTGGCCCAGCGCGCGCAGCCGCAGCCGGTCGAGGTGCTCGGTGTAGTCCGGGCCGTAGATGATCCGCAGGTACTCCCGGCCGCGCACCTTCACCCCGGGCTGCACCAGACCGCCCGGCCGGCCCTCGCCGCGCACCGTGCGCGCCGGCGAAACCAGCGGCTTGACCACCATTCCCTCGCCGCCCGCCGCGGTCAGCTCCTCCCACCAGGCGGTGGCGGCGGCCATCGAGGCCTCGTCCTCGGTGTCCACCAGGATCCGCCGGGTGCGGTGCAGCACCGGCTCTTTCCGGTGCTCCGGGCCTCCCGGGCCGCCGGTCGCGTGGGCGGTGGCGTCGGCAGTCGCGTCGGCGGTCGCGGCAGCGGTGTCGGCGGCCACCAGACGGTCGATCAGCTCCAGGTGCTCGTCGTGCGGGCGCACCGCGAGGTTCACTCCCTCGGCCGCGAGCAGCTGGAACGGCGCGAGCCGGATGCCCGACAGGCCCTCGGTCGGCCAGCAGTAGCGCCGGTACGCCTCGGTGAACGCCTGCGCGTCGGCCGCGCGCCGGCGCTGGCGGGCGGTCAGGTGGGCGAGGTCCAGACCGCGCCCGGCCGCCCGCTCCAGCGCGGACAGCACCTCCGGCAGCGCGGCGCCCGCCGCCGCGCCGACCGCCGCGTACTGACGGCGCAGCAGCTCCACCGCCTTCAGCGACCAGGGCATCAGCTCGGCGTCCAGCAGCAGCCAGTCGGTGGCCAGCTCCTCGAACAGCCCGGTGCGCTCGGCCGCCGCCCGGACCCGGTCGAGCACGGCACCGGCCAGCTCCCCGTCGGCGAGGAAGGCGCGGCCGGTCCGGGTCCAGATCGCGCCGGGGCCGGCCACGCCGAAGCGGCGCTCCAGCGCGGACTCGTCCCTGGCGACCAGCAGCACCGCGCGCGAGCCCATGTGCTTCTCCTCGCAGACCAGGTGCCGCACACCGTCCGCCCGGTAGCCGAGGAAGGCCTCCTCCGGGTGCTCCAGGTAGCCGTCCCGGCGCGAGGTGGCGCTCGGCGCCATGGTCGGCGGCAGGTAGGCGAGCAGCCTCGGGTCCAGCGCGAAGCGGCTCATCACCTCCAGCGCGGCGGCCGCGTTCTCCTCCCGGACGGCCACCCGCCCGTGCAGCCCGGTCTCGACGATCCGGCGCCCGGCCACGCCGGCGAGGTCCAGCGGACGGCCCTCGCGGGCACCCGGCGCATCGGTGATCAGCGGACGCACAGGGGCGTACCACTCGCGCTCGGCCCCGACGCTCACCAGCTCGCGCTCCGGGTAGCGCAGCGCGGTCAGGCTGCCACCGAAGACGCAGCCGGTGTCCAGGCAGACGGTGTTGTTGACGAAGCTCGCGGTCGGCACCGGGGTGTGGCCGTAGACCACCAGCGCCCGGCCCCGGTACTCCTCCGCCCACGGGTAGCGCACCGGCAGACCGTACTCGTCGGTCTCGCCGGTGGTCTCCCCGTACAGCGCGTGCGAGCGGACCCGGCCGGAGTTGCGGCCGTGGTACTTCTCCGGCAGGCCGGCGTGGCAGACCACCAGGGCGCCGCCGTCCAGCAGGTAGTGGCTGACCAGGCCGCGCATGAACGCGCGGGCCTCGGCCCGGAACTCCTCGCTCTCCCCCGCCAGCTGGTCCAGCGACTCCTGCAGGCCGTAGGCGATGTTGACCTTCTTGCCGTCCATCGCCCGGCCGAGCTTGTTCTCGTGGTTGCCCGGCACGCAGAGCGCGTGGCCGGCCGCCACCATGCCCATCACCAGGCGCAGCACGCCCGGGGTGTCGGGGCCGCGGTCGACCAGGTCACCGACGAAGACGGCGGTGCGGCCCGCGGGGTGCGCGGCGTCCACCGGGCGGCCCTCGGCGTCCCGGGTCAGGGTGTAGCCGAGGCGGGTCAGCAGGGTCTCCAGCTCGGAGCGGCAGCCGTGGACGTCGCCGACGATGTCGAACGGGCCGGTGAGGTGGCGCAGGTCGTTGTAGCGCTTCTCCAGCTCGATCCCGGCCGCCGCCACCTCGGCCTCGCCGCGCAGGACGTGCACCTTGCGGAAGCCCTCGCGCTCCAGGCCCCGGAGGGAACGGCGCAGCTCCCGGTGCTGGCGGGGGACGACGTGGGCCGGCAGCTGACGGTCCGGGCGGGAACGGTTGCGCTCGGCGCACACCCCCGGCGGAACGTCCAGGACGATCGCGATCGGCAGCACATCGTGCTCGCGGGCGATCGCGACCAGCTGACGGCGGGCCTCGGGCTGGACGTTGGTGGCGTCCACGACGGTCAGCCGGCCGGCCGCCAGGCGCTTGCCGACGATGTAGTGCAGGACGTCGAAGGCCTCGGCGGAGGCGGACTGGTCGTTCTCGTCGTCGGCGACCAGTCCTCGGCAGAAGTCGGAGGAGACCACCTGGGTGGGCAGGAAGTGGCGGCGGGCGAAGGTGGACTTGCCCGCGCCGCTGGTGCCGATCAGGACGACGAGGGAGACGTCGGTGACGGGGAGGCGGCGGGGGGTGGTGCCGCGCTCGGCCTGCGCCTGGTCCTGGCTCTCGTCGGGTGCGGCGCTCTCGGTCGCGTCGTCGGTCATCGGGGTTCGCCTCCTTCGGGCGTCGTGGTCGTGATGGTCTCGGTGAGTGTGGTGGGCGTGGTGGTCTCGGCGGGCGCGGTGGTCTCGGCGGGCGTGGTGGGCGTCGCCGTCGTGGTGGGTGCGGTGGCCGCGGTGAACAGGGCCAGCTGGGTCGGGGCGCCGACCTCCTCGTCCTCCGGGCCGACCGGGCGCAGCTCCACGGTGTAGCCGTACGCGGCGGCGATCTTCCCGGCCCAGGCGCGGAACTCCGCCCGGGACCACTCGAAGCGGTGGTCGGCGTGCCGGACGGCGCCCGCAGGCAGGCTCTCCCAGCGGACGTTGTACTCGGCGTTCGGCGTGGTGACCACGACCGTCCTCGGCCGGGCGGCACCGAACACCGCGTACTCCAGCGCGGGCAGCCGAGGCAGGTCCAGGTGCTCGATCACCTCGCACAGCACCGCCGCGTCGAAGCCCTTGAGCCGGGCATCGGTGTAGGTGAGCGCTCCCTGTGTCAGCGTCACCCGGGCGGCCTGACGCTCCGGCAAGCGCTCCAGACGCAGCTTACGGCTCGCCGCCCGCAGCGCCCGGGCGGAGACGTCCACGCCGAGGATTCCGGTGAACCGGGCGTCCTTGAGCAGCTCGGCGATCAACTCGCCCTGACCGCAGCCGAGATCGGCGACGCGGGCGGCGCCGGTCTCGCGCAGCGCATCGAGGATCGCGGTGCGGCGCTGCTCGGCGAGGGAGGGCCCGCGGGGCTGCTCCGGCACCGGGCCGGCCGCGCTGCCGTCCTCGGGACGCTCCCGGCCGTTCGTGTCGGGGCTCGCGCTGGGGTTCGCGTCGGGGTCCGCGTCGCCGGGCTCCTCCTCGGGCCGGTCGTCGACCGCGTTGTCGATCTCCTCGACCTCGCGGTCGTCGGCCTCCGCCAGCCGGGCCAGCTCCAGGCGCTCCATCGCGGCCCGGGTCAGCGACCAGCGCCGGGACAGGTAGCGGCGGGTGATCAGGGCGCGCTCCGGGTGGGCCGCCAGCCAGCCCTGACCGGCGGCGAGCAGCTTGTCCACCTCGTCCGGGGCGACCCAGTAGTGCTTGGCGCCGTCCAGCACCGGCAGCAGCACGTACAGGTGCTGGAGCGCGTCGGCGAGCCGTACCGTCCCGGAGGAGAGCGCGATCCGTACGTAGCGGGACTCGCCCCACTCGGGGAACGACTCGTCCAACGGGATCGCCGTCGCCTCGACCTGCCAGCCCAGCGGCTCGAACAGCCGGATGACCAGGGCCGGGCCACCGCTCTCGCCCGCGCCGTTCGCGGGCACGGCGGGCAGCTCGATCCGCAGCGGGCGGGCCCGCCCGGGCAGTTCGGGGCGGGCCGGGCAGGCGCCCTTCATCGCGGACCGGAACACCGTGCGCAGCGCCACCGCGAGCAGCGAGGACGCGGCGTACGGACGGTCGTTGACGTACTGGGCGAGCGCGAAGTCGGGCGAGCCGCCGCGCCCCCTGCCGTCGCCCCGACCCTTGCGGACCAGTGCGATCGGGTCGATGTCCAGCAGCAGCGCCGCCGTGCAGAGCTCGTCCTCCGCCTCGGGGTAGAAGACGTGGGCCTCGCCGTGCGACGTGGTGAACCGCTGGACCTTGCCGGGGTGCTTGTGCAGCAGGAACCCGAGGTCCGTGGCCGGGTCCTCGGCGCTGCCGGTGGTGGAGATCGACATGAACACCCGCCGAAGTATCGCCCAGTGCCGGGGCGCCGGGCACCGGGTTTTCCCGCCCCGCGGGCCGCCGACCAGCACGTCCGGCGGGTGCGTCCGCCCGATGGGCGTGTTCGGCACCGGGGCCCCGCATTGGTTAACGTGCACGGTGTGACTGCTGAATCCACCTCGCTCGAATCCACCTCCTCGGCGAACGGCGCCGTGGCCACCGGTCTGGCCACCATCGCCGCCGACGGCACCGTCCTCGACACCTGGTTCCCCGCCCCCGCGCTGGCCGCCGAGCCCGGCCCGGCCGGCACCGTCCGCCTGACCGCCGAGCAGGCCGAGGCCGAGCTCGGCGCCGGCGCGGCCGAGGCGCTGCGCGCCGACGCGCGCCGCGGCGTCGAGGTGGTCGCCGTGCGCACCACCATCGCCTCGCTGGACGAGAAGCCGCTCGACACGCACGACGTGTACCTGCGCCTGCACCTGCTCAGCCACCGTCTGGTCAAGCCGCACGGCCAGAACCTGGACGGCGTCTTCGGCCTGCTGGCCAATGTCGCGTGGACCAGCATCGGCCCCGTCCCGGTGGACAAGGTCGAGCAGGCCCGCCTCGCCGTGCGCGCCCAGGGCGGCCAGCTGGCCGTGTACGGGATCGACAAGTTCCCGCGGATGACCGACTACGTCGCCCCGACCGGTGTGCGCATCGCCCACGCCGACCGCGTCCGGCTCGGCGCGCACCTGGCCACGGGCACCACCGTGATGCACGAGGGCTTCGTCAACTTCAACGCCGGCACCCTGGGCACCTCCATGGTCGAGGGCCGGATCAGCGCGGGCGTCGTCGTCGGCGACCACAGCGACATCGGCGGCGGCGCCTCGATCATGGGCACCCTGTCCGGCGGCGGTAAGCAGGTCGTCTCGGTCGGCGAGCGCTGCCTGCTCGGCGCCAACGCGGGCATCGGCATCTCGCTCGGCAGCGACTGCGTGGTCGAGGCCGGCCTGTACGTGACCGCCGGCACCCGGGTCACCACCCCGGACGGCACGGTGGCCAAGGCTGTCGAGCTGTCCGGCCAGGACAACCTGCTGTTCCGCCGCAACTCGCAGAGCGGCGCGGTCGAGGTCATCGCCCGCTCCGGCTCCTGGGGCGGCCTGAACGCCGACCTGCACGCCCACAACTGACCTGCGGGCAGCGGCCGTTGGGGTCCGGTGCCGGGTGGCGCCGGGCCCCGCTCGCATCTCGGGGTCCGCTCGCTGGTGGGCTGGGCCCCATCCGCGCGGGCCTCAGGGCTTGCGGTGGCGCCCCGGCGCCTTCCCCGGCCGCCCATGGCGCCGGCGGTTCCTGCTCGTCCATCACCCCGGTCCGACCTCCCGACGCCACCGCCCGGCACCCGCGTCACTCGACCGGGCGACGCGCGTTCCAGACGCGCGTTCCAGCCCCTACGCTCCCTCCTTCCGCGCTTGTTCCCTTCGCCGTCGCCTCCTCACGAGTTCCTGAGGACCACCAGCCGCTGGGTCGCCCTGGTCATCGCGACGTAGCGGTCGACCGCTCCCTCCACACCCCCGCCGAACGACTCCGGATCGGCCAGGACGACCAGGTCGAACTCGAGGCCCTTGGCCAGCTCCGGAGTCAACGACCGGACCCGCGGCCGCGCCTCGAAACCGCGGGCACCGATCACACAGGCGACCCCCTCGCCGTGCTCGGCGAGCCAGCCGTCCAGGACGGCGTCCAGCTCCGCCACCGACCGGTGCTCGACGGGGATGCCGCTGCTGCGGACGGAGGTCGGCACGTTGGCGTCCGGCAGTGCGGCCCGGATCGCGGGTTCGGCCTCGGCCATGACCTCCTCCGGCGTCCGGTAGTTGATGCTCAGCGAGGCCACCGTGTTCCGGTCGAGCCCGATCCGCTCCAGCCGCTCCTGCCAGGATTCCGTGAAACCGTGCCTGGCCTGCGCGCGGTCCCCGACGATGGTGAAGCTCCGGGACGGGCAGCGCAGCAGCAGCATCTGCCACTCCGCGTCGGTCAGCTCCTGGGCCTCGTCCACCACGATGTGCGCGAACGGCCCGGCGAGCGGCTCCGGGTCGGCGACGGGCAGGGCAGTCTCGTCGACCAGGGTGTCCTGGAGGTCGCGCCCGCGCAGCATCGTCACCGCGCCCTCGCCGTCGTCGTCGGCCTGCAGCAGGTCGCCGATGACGTCGGCCATCCGTGCGCGTTCGGCGGAGGCCGCGGCCTCCCGCCGGCGCCGGCGCCCCTCCGCCTCCGGATCGCCGAGCCGCTGCCGGGCCGCGTCCAGGAGCGGCAGGTCGGACACCGTCCAGGCCTGGGGCGCGTCCTTGCGCCGGAGCCTGCGGACCTCCTCGGGTGCGAGCCAGGGCGCGCACATCCGCAGGTAGGCGGGCACCGACCAGAGGTCGCCGACCAGGTCGGCCGCGTCGAGCAGCGGCCAGGCCCGGTTGAGCGTCTCGGTCAGCTCCCGGTCCTGTCGCAGCGACCTGCGGAACAGCTCGGGCGAGACCCCCTCGTCCTCGTCCAGCTTGTCCATCAGGATCGTGGCCAGTTCCTCCCAGATCTGCTCGCGGGCCTCGTTGTGCGGGGTGCCCGGGTCCGGCGCGTCGAACGCGTCGGACCAGTCCTCGGCGCTCAGCCAGAGGTCGGCCCAGTGGGTGGTCACCTCCATGCCCTCGGTGGGCGGCTCCTCGTAGAACCGGACGGCCTTCTCGATCGCCTTCACCATGTCGACCGAGGACTTCAGCCGGGCCGCCTCCGGGTCGGTCTCGGCCCCGGCCTTCGCCCCCTCCACGACGAGGTCCCGCACGGTGCAGGTGCGCACCCCCTCCTCGCCCAGGCTGGGCAGGACGTCGGCGACGTAGGCCAGGTAGGGCTGGTGCGGGCCGACGAACAGCACGCCGCCGCGCCGGTGGCCGAGCCGGGGGTCGGAGTGGAGCAGGTACGCGGAGCGGTGCAACGCGACGACCGTCTTGCCGGTGCCGGGGCCGCCGTCGACCACCAGGGCGCCCCGGGACCCCGCCCGGATGATGGCGTTCTGGTCGGCCTGGACGGTGGCCAGCACATCCCTCATTCGGGCCGACCGGTTGCTGCCCAGACTGGCGATGAACGCGGACTGGTCGTCCAGCGCGGCGTGCCCCTCCAGGGCCTCGGCGGTGAACACCTCGTCCCAGTAGTCGCCGATCCGGCCACCGGTCCAGCGGTACCGGCGCCGGCTCACCAGGCCCATCGGGTCGGCGTGGGTGGCCGCGAAGAACGGCTCGGCCGCGGGCGAGCGCCAGTCGACCAGCAGCCGGCGCCCCTCGCTGTCGGTGAGACCGAGCCGCCCGATGTACACCGGCTCCGGGTCGTCCGCGAGGACGACCCGCCCGAGGCACAGGTCCAGACCGAAGCGGCGCAGGGCACGCAGCCGACCGGTCAGCCTGTGCACCTCGATGTCCCGGTCCATCGCCTCCCGGCCGAGACCGCCCGGCGCGCGGCGCAGCGCGTCGAGGTGGTCGGACAGCTCGGCGATCGACTGCGACAGGCTCTCCGCAACGGCCGCAAAGTGCTGTTCGTCCTCGCCGATCAGCGCCGGATCGGCCTTGGCGGCGAGACGGGCGGGAAGGTCGAACGCACTGGTGGTCTGGCGGTTCATGGCATCAGCTCCGATCTGAGGCCTGCGATTGTGCGCCACCGCGGGGGCCTTGCCGCAAGACCCCCCATGCGCTATACGTTGAGAGTGGCAAGGGGTGGGTTCTCCCCCTTCTTCTTCCTCCTTCTCCTCCCAGGGCGTGCTCGACCACGCCCTGTTCCGCGTCGCCGGTCACGCCCCGCTCCACGTCGCCCGGGGTCGCTCCGCGCCTAGCCGAGGCCGCGCCGTGACGGCAACCCCTGCTCACCCGGGAGGCTTACCGCGCAGCAGAGTTGGACCGCATCGGGTGGTGTCCGGGTGACGGCATCCGGAGCGGTTCGTTGGGTGCTACGGCGGGGGTGGGTACCCCGGTGGCGGGCAACTGCCACCTCCCGCCGTGCGGTCCGAGCCACCGTCGGCCGCTCCACACCGCACCACCGATCCGAAGAGGTCCCGTCATGTCCGAACCATCTGCCACGCCGCAGTTCCCGAGCAGCCCGACGGGCTCGGCCGACGGCACCTCGGCCGGACCCGCCACTCCCAAGAGCCTGCTGGAGCAGATGCAGGAACTGCTCGCCTCCGTCACCGCCGACCTCGCCGAACTCCAGGGCTCCGGCCCCGGAAGCGCAGACTCCACCACCTATCCGACCGGCACGGACACCTCCGAGACCTCGGACGCGCCGGGCACGCGGTAGCCCGCCGCCTGCTCCTCCCCGGCCGGCCCGCCCCCACCGGGCGGGCCGCTGCCCTCCGGGGGACCACTGCCGGAGGGCGAGCCGCTGCTGCGCGCCGCACCGCCCCCACCCGGCGGGCCGGCTTCGCCCGGCGGGCCGAGCCGGACCACCAGTAACGGCGCCCCGCCACCCACCGGCTCTCGCTCACGCTCCGCCCCGCCGAGCACCGCGGGCTGCGCCTCCCCGGCCCGGACCGCCGCCTCACGCAGCCGCCCGGTCAGGTCCTTGCACTCCGACACCGCGTCCACACCGTCGATGCAGGTCCAGTAGAGGCTCTCGGTGTCCGCTCCGCAGGCCAGCACCACCAGCGTCTCGCCGACCTCCTGGAGCAACCCGTCCAGCGCCCCCAGGGCCGGCGCCAAGTCCCCGAGGTCGGTGAGCCGCGCGGCCCGGCCGCCGCTCACCAGGGCCGCCCGGAGGACGGAGCGGTCCAGGCAGACCGCCGCATGGGCCCCGGCCTCGGACAGCTGCTGCCCCAGCCCGGTGAGCTCCTCGTCCTCCGACTCCGCCAGCCTGGCGCCCACCGCCTCGGTGAGCAGCGCGGCCTGCCGCGCCTCGGCTAGCACGTCCGGTACGTGCCTGGCCTCGGCCAGGGCGTGCCGGGCCGTCTTGATCAGTCGCAGCGCCTCCATGGCCACCGCTCCTCCCGCTCGCTGTCGCCGTCGGCCCTGGCCGCCGGAAGGGGCGGTCCGAGCACTGACGGCTGGTCACGGCGAAAGCGTGCGAGGAATGGCCCGGGTGCGCATCCACGTTGTCAGAAGCTGTGGACAAGTCCGGGGTTGTGGATAACTTCCGTCCCTCACAAGGGTTGGTCGCCCACGTCCAAGTTGACGAAAGCCGCATTTTCAGCGGCCGGGTCCCCCTCGGCCTCGACCGCCCCCTCGACCTCGACCGCCCCCTCGGCCTCGACCGCCTCCCGGTCGGCACCGGCCGTGTCCACCGGCACCGGGAAGCGGAGCTCGTTCCGCTCGATCTTGGCCGCCAGTGCCTCCAACGGATCCACCCCGACCGCCGTGCAGAACTGCAGCAGGTACGCCAGCACGTCGGCGACCTCGTCGCGCACCCGGTGCGCGCGTTCCGGATCGGACATCACCGCGGCCGCCTGCTCGGGCGTCAGCCACTGGAAGATCTCCAGCAGCTCCCCCGCCTCCACGCTCAGCGCCGCCGCCAGGTTCTTCGGGGTGTGGAAGGGTTCCCACCGCCGGGCCGCCGCGAAGTCCACCAGCCGCTGCCGCAGGGCCTCCACGGTGGGCTCCGCCGGCCCCGTCACTCGTTCGCTCACCCCTCCAGGTCTACCGCATCGCGGCCCGCCGCCCCACCGCCGGCCGGGGACGCCCCACCACCCTCCGGGGATTCGGCCGGCCCCTCCTGCTCCGCCGACGGGCCGTCGCCCGCCGCCGCACGCCCGTGCGCACGCCCGTCCACCCCACCGGCCGCTTCCCCGCGCCCGCCCTGGGCCGGCACCCGCGCCGCCTCCGGCCGCAGCACCGTGAACCCGGAGTCCGGATCCCGCCGGCACTCGACCAGCACCACCCCGCCCCCGGGCGCGCCGCCCAGCGCCTCCCGTGCCGCCGCCGGCTCCTGCAGGGCCGCGACCACCCGCAGCTGGCTGCGCTCCGCCATGTCCCGCGCCAGCCGAAGCAGCCCGGCGGTCTGCTCGGCGGAGAGCCCCGCACCCAGGTCCTCGGCCAGCACCGTGAGCTGCCGGTGCGCCCAGGGCACCTCGGCGGCCACGTCGAGGTCGAGCACCCCGGCCCCGGTCAGCAGCACCGCGGCGAAGGCGAGGTGGCGCAGCATCCCGTCGGAGGCCTGGTCGGCCCCGGTGCGCCCGAGGACGCCCTCGTCGAAGACGGCGAGGACCCGCCGCACGCCCGCGCTCTCGCGCTCGGCCAGGGTGAGCCCGAGCAGCGGGTGCGGTGCGGCGGCCTGCACGGCACGCAGCAGCTGCCCGTACCGGCGCGGGCACTCGTTGCTCAGCCGGGCGACGACGGCGGAGATGTTGGCGGCGTTGCTGCGCAGCCGGGCCTGCTGGTCGGCCCGGGCCCAGCCGCGCATCAGCGCGGGGACGGGGTGCAGCGGGAAGACCTCGCGCAGCGCGGTGAGCAGGTCCTCGGTGGCGGCGAGGACGAGGCACTCCCCGGCCGACGAGCCCGCGACCCGCAGCGGCAGCTGTGCGGTGATCATCGTGCCGCTGGGGAACGGTGCCCGGATGTCGCCCTGGCGGGTGTCGTTGTGCCAGCAGACGTTGACCCGCCGGTTGCGGACGTCCTGCTCGCCGGTGTCCATCAGGGTCCGGCCGTCGAGGGTGAGCGACTCCCGGGCGATCCGGACCGGCCCGTCGGTGCGGATCACCACGTCGAGCCGGATCAGGCCGTGCGGCGAGCGGACGGTGCAGCCGAGGATGATCGCGTCCCGCCCGTGCGGGACGCACCCGTCCAGGCCGCCGCGGACGGGCCCGGCGAGCGGGCCGGTGCGCTCGGGCAGCCCGTCCAGCGAGTCGGCGATCTCCTCGCCGAGGGCGAGCCGGGACAGCACGGCCAGCGCGTCGAGGGCGTTGGACTTGCCGACCCCGGCGGGCCCGTGCAGCACGGTGAGGGGCGCGAGCGGCAGCACCGCACGCCGGTAGGACTTGAACGAGGTGAGCCGGAGCTCCTCGACGGTGGGGCGCGGCACGGGCGGCCGGTCGGGCCCCGGGGCGGCCGGTCGGAGGTGGGCCGGCCCTGCGGGCCTGGTGGCGTCGCGGTTCACCCGTGGGACGTTAGCCGCAGGCCGACCGGCAGAAACGTGCCTTCAGCGCAGATTCATCCCAACGTGGCGCTCAGCGCAGGTACGCGGCCACCGTCACCGAGGCCGTCACCTCGACCGGCTCCGGCAGCTCCGCGAGCGCGGCGCCGAGCCGCTCCGGGTCGGTGTGCCAGGCGCTCGGCCCCATGCCGACGACGGTGCGCACGTCCTGCGGGCCGAGCCGCAGGGTGAACTCGACCTCCCGCCGCCCGGCGGGCTCCAGGTACGGCCCGAGCTTCTCGTCGATCCGCCGCTGCTTCTCCTCGTCCACCGACAACAGCCCCAGCGCATCGACGAGTTCGCGCAGGTGGCGGGCGGTCGGCGAGACCAGCAGCAGGGTGCCGCCGGGGCGCAGCACCCGGCGGATCTCGGGCCCGTTGCGCGGGGCGAAGACGTTGAGCATCAGCTCCGCCGAGGCGTCCCGCAGCGGCAGCGGGCGCCAGGCGTCGCACACCACGGCGCCGATCCGGGGGTGCGCCTTGGCGGCACGGCGCAGCGCGAACTTGGAGATGTCGAGGGCGGCGCCGACCGTGCCGGGCAGGGCGTCCAGGACGTGCTTCAGGTAGTGGCCGGTGCCGGCGCCGAGGTCGGCGACCAGGCCGCCGGACCCGCCGGCGACGGCGGAGGCGGCCTGCGCCAGCGCCTCGGCGATCGGCCGGTAGTGCCCGGCGGCCAGGAAGTCCGCGCGGGCCGCGACCATCTCGGCGGTGTCCCCGGTGCCGGTGTGGGCGTCGCCGGCGAGGAGGCTGACGTAGCCCTGCTTGGCGAGGTCGAAGCTGTGCCCGGCCGGGCAGCGCAGGCTGCGGTCGTGCCGGGTGAGGGCCTGCGCGCAGTGCGGGCAGGCCAGGTAGCGCTCGATGTCCTGGAGCAAGGTTCCGTCTTCTCTCGCCGTACGCCCCGGCCGGTCGGGGCGCCAGCCAGCCTAACGACCTCGACGGACCCGGCGCCCCGGGCCACCGCCCCGGCAGCACCCGGCAGGACCTACCGTGCACCCCTCCCGGGCCCGAGCCCCGCGAGCGCCCGGCCCTGCCCCGCGAGCGCCCGGCCCTGCCCCGCGAGCGCCCGGCCCCGCTCCGCCCCGACGCGCAGCGCCAGCGCCACGAGCGCCTCCGGCGCGCCGGGCCGCCCGCGGACCCCGGGAAAGGCGTTGACGTCCACGATGACCGGCTCGGCGGGCCCGTCGAGCAGGTCGACCCCGTACACGTCCAGCCCGAACACCTCGCCGACGCGCAGCGCGAGCGCGGCCCGCCCGGCGGACGGCTCCCAGTCCTCCGCCCGCCCCGACTTCCCCGTGCCGGTGGCGAGTTCGGACTGCCGCCGGGCCGCGAACACCTGCCCGTCGACCACCCACAGCTTCTGGTCCCAGCCGCTCCCCGGGACGAACGGCTGCGTGACGACCGGCTCCTCGGGCCAGCGCTCGGCGAGTTCGCGCAGCCGGGCCGGGCCGTCCACCCGGGCGACCAGGTCGTGCCGCCTGCTGTGCCGGCTCTTGACCACGAACGGATAGACCGGGTCGACGAGTTCGCCCAGCCGTCCGACCGCGTCCGTGGGCGCGAAGGGCAGCCCGGCGGCGCGGGCGAGGTCGGCCATCCGCACCCGGTCCTGGCACAGCTCGGTGGCCGCCGCCGAGTTGACCACCGGCGCGCCCCGCCGCTCCAGCTCCCCCGCCAGCGCCAGCGCCTGCGGCGTACGCGCCTTGAGCAGGTAGACGTCCGCGAGCCCGCCCACGGGCCCCGCGGGCGGGACGGCCGCCACCTCGTGCCCCTGTCTCACCAGCAGTTCGGCGGCCGCCGCCAGCACCGGATGCCCCGGGTCGCCGGTGATCAGCCCGACCTTCACAGCAACTCCCCTTCGCCGAAGCCCAGGTGCCCGTACGGATCGCCGCCCGCGGGCACGAGTTCGGCGGGCCCGCCGGGCACCGACACGGCCGTCCCGCTGCGTGCCAGCCGCAGCACCGCCCGGGCGACCCGGGCCACCGCGTCCGGCACCTGCCGGAAGCTCGGGAAGTCGTTGACGTCCACCACGACCGGCCCGTCCGGCCCCAGCAGCACGTCGACCCCGTACAGGTCCAGCCCGAACACCTCGCCGACCTGCGCGACGATCCGCGCGACGCTCCCCGGCAGCGGTACCTGCCGCTCGCGCACACCCTGCCCGGGGTGCAGCGGGGAGGAACGTTCCGTCGCGAACAGCTCGCCGTCGACGCAGTACACCTTGAGGTCGGTCCCGGAGTTGGGCACGTACGGCTGCGCGATCAGCAGCCCCTCCCCCGCCAGCTCCGGCCCGACCTCCAGCAGTTGGCCGGGGTCGCGCACCAGCCGCACGGCGCGCCCGGAGCTGCCGTCGGCGGGCTTGACCACCAGCGGGTACTCGGCGGCAGGGATCTCCGCCAGCCGCTCCCAGCGCGCGGCCGCGTACGTCACCGGGACGGGCAGGCCGCGGGTGCGGCCGATCACCGCGGCGAGCGCCTTGTCCCGGACCCCCCGGATCGAGCGCACGTCGTTCACCGTGGTGAGGCCGACGGCGGCGGCCGACTCCAGCAGGGTCAGCCCCGGCCCGCCAAACACGGTCTTGAGCACCCAGGCGTCGTGGCTGCCGGCCCGGACCTCCTCGGAGATCGCCAGCAGCGAGTCCCCGGGGCGCAGCACGTCCACCCGGTGCCCCCACGCGGTGAGTTGGCGCGCCACGTCGAGTGGCATGCCGTCGCGCCGGTAGTGTTCCTCCACCAGAAAGCAGAGCCTCATGGGCCTGTCTTCCCCCTTGCCTCGCCTCGTGCAGACGTCCGCCGTCCCCCTCGGCAGAGCTGTAAAGGCTTCAGCATGCACGCCGTGTCCGCACAAGATCGCTGCGAGCGGGTAAGCGTTCGGCAACAATCGGCCCCCGAGGCGTGACCGGAGGACCGGACCGCACGCGAAAAACGGGTGGCATCGCACCCCCGCCCCTGCTTGGATGCGGGCCGTGACTCCTGCTGATCATGCTCCCGACCGCCTCCTGCTCGACGAGATCGAGACCTACTACGACGCCGTGCCGCGCAGCGCCGCCCGCACCGAGGACTTCGGGCCGCTGACCCTGTTCGTCCGCGACGGGGCCGGCTGGCCGTACTACGCCCGCCCGGCCCTCGGCCACAGCGGTCCGGCCGCCACCGCCGGGGACGTCCGCCGGGTGCTGGATCGGCAGCGGGAGCTGGGTGTGCCGGAGGCCTTCGAGTGGGTGGCCGAGCAGAACCCGGAGCTGCGCGCGGCGGTCGAGGCGGCGGGCCTGACGGTGCACGAGCACCCGCTGCTGGTGCTGGGCCTGCAGGACGAAGCGGCCCCGGCACCCGAGCTGCCGGAGCAGGTGGAGGTCCGGGTGCTGGCGCCGGACGCGCCGGAACTGGCGGCCGCCATCGCCGTCCCGCACCTGGCCTTCGCCGAGCCGGGCACCGCCGTCGGCCCGGTCGGCACGGCCGAACTCGCCGAGAGCGCCGCGACGCTGACGGCAGACGGCACGGTGGAGCGGATCGCCCGCCGGATCACCGCCGGCGCCACCGTGCTCGCCGCGGCCCTTGAGGACGGCACGGCGCTGTGCGCGGGCCAGCACAACCCGGTGGGCCCGGTCACCGAGGTGGCCGGGGTGGGCACGCTCCCGTCCGCGCGCCGTCGCGGGCTGGGCCTGGCGGTCACCGCGGCCCTGGTCGCGCACGCCCGGGCGAACGGGGTGCGGACGGTGTTCCTGTCCGCCGCCGACGAGGACGTCGCCCGGATCTACCGCCGGGCCGGCTTCCGCACCTTCGCGACGGCCCTGATCGCGGAGCCGCCCGCCCTGCAGGAGGCCGGCGACGGGCAGGAGGCCACCGCCCGGTAGAACCCCCTCCGCCCGGCAGGAGCCCGGCACGCAACGGCCCGGGGAGCCCCGACGGGGCGGCGGTCAGTCGTCGTCCTCGTCCTCCTCGTCCGCCCCGGTGACGCCCTCCCCCTCCGCCTCGTCCACCACCCAGGCCGCCAGCCGCTCGGCGACGCCCGACACCCCGAGCCGCCCCTCGCGGATGGCCCGGGAGAGGCTGCGCACCTCGCGGGCGGTGGTGGCGACGGTGCAGCCGCTGGCGACGAGGTAGGCGTAGGCGGCGGCGGTCGCGAAGAGTTCGTTGGTCTTCTCCAGCGCGGGCACCCGGATCAGCTGCTGCATCAGCGCGGCGGCGCGGTCCTGCGGTTCGGGGTAGACCGCGATGTCGAATATCTCGGCCTGGTGGCGGGTGACCGCCGCGAGCAGCGAGCCGTAGTCGGTGACCTGCGGGTCACCGGGCGTGTACTGCTCGGCGGTCATGAGCAGCCACGAGAGGTCGACCTCCAGCTTCAACGGCGCACGTCCTGGAGGTCGCCCGGCTCCCCGAACTCGGCGAGGAAGGCCGTCTCGTACTCCTTCATGAACTGCGCGGCCGCGTCCACGAAGGCCCGTCCGGACTCGCCCATGTCCTGTTGGACCAGGCGCTCGATGTACTGGTTCATGCTGATCCCCTGCTGCTCCGCCCGTTCCCGGGCCATCTCGGCGGTCGTGGCGTCGACCCGCACGTTCAGCTGCTTCTTACCCATGCCGTTCAAGCTAGCGCTCAAGTGCTAGCACAACAAGGGCGTGCGCACACCGCCCGCACACCTGCCGCACGCCGCCGCGCAACCTTGCCGTCACCAGGACGCCGAACGGGCCGGGCCCGTGGCTGCTGCCACAGGCCCGGCCCACCCCGGAAGGGGTCGGATCAAACGGGTCGGACGGATCAGAACTGGGTGCTGACGGTGACCCCGCTGAAGTCGGTCTTCGCGTAGAGGCTCACGTAGCGGTAACCGGCCGTCGGGTTGGTGACGGTGATGCTCTGGGTGGTGCCCGCGTTGGTGGACGAGGCGGTGTAGGCGCTCGGCGAGGCCCAGGTGCTGTCGTTGTAGTACAGGTAGGCGGTGCCGGTGCCCCCGGTGGTGGTGATCTTCAGGGTGCTGGTGCCGGCCGGGAGGTAGACGTACAGGTAGTCCAGGTTCCCGGCGGTGGCCGACAGGTTGGCCCGCGAGCAGTTCTGGCCGAGGGCGTCGGTACGCGGGTCGGTGCAGGCCGGCGGGGTGGTGCCGCCACCGCTGCCGCTGCCCGAGGTGACGGTGGCCGAGGCCGGGGTGCTGGCGGTCTTTCCGGTGTTGTCGGTGACGGTCAGCGCGACGGTGTAGGTGCCCGCGGCCGCGTAGGTGTGGGTCGGGTTCTGCTGGTCGGACGAGCTGCCGTCGCCGAAGGTCCAGTGCCAGGCGGTGATCTGGCCGGGGCCGGTCTGCACGGACTTGTCGGTCAGGGTGACGGTCGGGCCGTTCACGGTCTGGCCGAACAGCGCGGTCGGGCCGGCCGCGTAGCAGGCGCCGCCGGCGCAGGCGTCGAGCCAGGCGTCGAAGTCGGCGTCGTAGCCGGTGCCGATGCCGTTGTAGACCGCGTAGCCGCCCTGGTAGTCACCGGTGCGGAAGTGCGCGAGCATGGCGTCGATGTCGGCCGGGTGCTTCTCGAACATGTACCGGACGGCCAGGTAGCCCCACGGGTAGGTGCGCACCGTGTCCGAGTTGCCGTACGTGTTCTGGAAGACGGTGCTCAGCTTGTACGTGTGCTTGGCGGCCTCGGCCATCGCCTGGGTGTCGGTGGTGCCGCGGTAGGCGTAGGACTCGTACTCGGCGACGCCCTCGATCCACCAGATGTCCGGGACGGAGATCTCGGTGGAGAAGTTGCCCTTGAGGTCGTAGATGTTGTCCAGGTAGTGCGTGTACTCGTGGTTGAGGTTCCACACGTTGCCGGTGAAGCCGTCGTTCCAGGACTTCTGGTACATCACGCACACGGCCCGGTTGTTCGGGTCGGTCGGGTCCATGACGGTCTGTCCACCGTTGTCGGTGGAGTTGTTGAAGATCGCCCAGGAGTACGTCAGGTAGTCCGCCTGGTTGGCGAAGACCGCGAGGGTCAGCTCCTTGTCGTACTGGCCGGGGATCGGGCCGTTGTCCTTCACCAGCTTGTGGAAGAAGGTGTCCTCGCCGCGCAGGCTGGCGCAGACGGCGGCCAGGTCGGCGGGCGACAGGGCCTCGGTCTGGATGGTGCGGTTGTCGCAGACCAACTGGTTCGGCAGCACCGCGGCGGTCAGCTTCGCCGGCAGGTCGCAGATGCCGTAGTACGAGCACTGGCCGGGGTCGAAGCTGTTGGCCTGGAACGCGGTGTGGACGTACAGCGGGCCGGTGGCACCGGTGATCTGCACGCCGTCGAGGACGGCCTTGACCTTGTCCTTGAGCGCCGCCTCGACCGCCGGGCTGT
The DNA here is from genome assembly GCF_044767505.1 of Kitasatospora sp. NPDC101235. Classification (NCBI taxonomy): domain Bacteria; kingdom Bacillati; phylum Actinomycetota; class Actinomycetes; order Kitasatosporales; family Streptomycetaceae; genus Kitasatospora; species Kitasatospora sp. NPDC101235. The sequence goes on along the minus strand of NZ_JBIWNZ010000001.1, from coordinate 13,450 downwards.
CGCCGGCCATCCGGCCGAGGTCGTTGCCCGCGTTGACGTCCAGGTAGGCGTTGGGCGTACCGAGCAGGTCCTTGTGGTTCAGCGCGAAGTCGCCCAGGGCGGCTCCGATGCTCGGGTCGGCGGCGACCGCGTTGACGAAGTCGGGGTTCCAGTTGCCCCGCCACAGCGGCGCGGACAGCACCGCGTTGACCGCCTTGAGCATCTTCGGGTAGGCGTTGTACGAGCTGTTGTAGCCGTTCAGCACCTGCTTGTAGACGCCCAGGTAGCTGCCCTGGAGGTTGGCGCTGTCGGTGAGCACCAGCACCTCGTTGAGCACGACGCCGTTGTTGTCGTTGACGTCGGTGCGGTGCGGGCTCGCGAAGAACGCGTCGAGGGCGGCCTTGGAGGCGCTGCTCAGGGCCGCGTCGTACGGGCCGACCGCGCCCGAGTTGTACGACTGCACGTACCAGCCGGCCCGCTGGAAGAGCACGAGCTGCAGGATGGCGGTCGAGTTGTCGCCGGTGTAGCTGCCCGCCATGGTCTGGAAGGCGTTGGCGACGGTCAGCATCTTCGATTCCTTGAAGATGTTGCCCGCGTCGGTGCCGGTGACGTTGAACAGCGTGTTGACGCAGTCCGTGGTCGAGCTCTCGATGAAGGAGACCAGGTCGGCCCCGCTGCGGCTGCCGAAGTCGGCCGGGGTGCAGCTCTGCGCGGCGGCGGTGGCGGCCGCACCGGCGGCACCACGGGCGGCGAGGGCCGGCTTGGCCGCGGTCGTCTTCGGCGCGGCCGGGCGCGGCGCGGTCTGCACGGCGGTGCCGGCCGGCTGGCCCATCACGACCTGGCCGAGGAGCGCCGGGGGCAGCGGCTCGGCGACGGGGGCGAGGTCCTCGGTCGCGCGGGCCTGGGCGGCCGGGTCGACGGTGAGGAAGGCGCCGAGCGGCTTCGGCAGGGCGGAGCCCGGGTCGGCCGTCGGGGCACCGGCCGCGGGCCGGGCGGCCGCACCGGAGACCGCCGGGGCGGCGGACGCCGTGGCGGGCAGCAGCGTGGCGGCGGCGCAACAGCCGGCGACGAGGCCGGCCAGCAGGGTGGGGAGTGCTATCCGTGGGCGCACTGGTGGGGTCCTTCTCCTGTGGGGGGAGGCTGGGAGGACTGCCGAGACGTTGGGGGAACGCGTCATGATCCTGCCAGCGGCGGAAGGCCAGAACAATGTCACAGGTCATATGACATTGCCCTGTCCGGCCATAACACGGACGGGCGGGCACCCCTCCGGGGCGCATCGCACCCGGCTTACGGCCGGGCCGGCCGGTACGTCCGCGCGGCCCACGCCTGGAAGCTCGGCGCGGCCGCGATCAGGTCCCGGTACGCCGCGGCCGCGGCCCCGAACAGCGTTTCCACCACTTCCGCGCCCACCCCGGCCGACCGCCAGACCAGCAGTTGCCGCACCCAGATCGGGGTTCCCGCGAGCGGCTTGACCACCACCTCGGCGAGCGGCCGGGTGGTGGCCTGGACGACGGAGATGCCGAGCCCGGCGGCGATCATCTCCTGGAGCTCCAGCCGGCCGCCGAGGAACTCGTGGACGGTCACCGGGGTGAACCCCGCCGCGGCGCAGGCCCCGTGGAACACGCCGTGCCAGCCGGCCCCGTCATCGGGGGTCAGCAGCCACTCCTCCTCCGCGAGGTCCGCCAGGGCCACCTCGGTGCGGTGCCGCAGCCGGTGGCCGGCCGGCAGCGCGACGAAGACGGGCTCGGTGACGATGCCGCGGTGCGCGACGGACGGCGCGTGGCGCAGCTCCCGGCCCGGGTAGTCCACGGCCACCGCGGCGTCCGCCTCGCCCTGCTCCAGCAGCTCGACGATGTCCGAGGAGCGGTAGACCGACGTCACGGTGAAGCGCTGCTCGGGCCGCTGGTGCCGCGCCCTGGTGACCAGCCCGGGCAGGATCGGCGAGTTGGTCGCCGCCAGCCGCAGCTCGAGCGGCGCGGCCCCGGCGGGCGCCTCCGGGCGGCGCCCCAGGCAGTCGGCGCGGATGAGCAGCTCCCGGGCGGCGGCCACCACCTCCACCCCGAAGCCGGTCGGCGCGACACCGACGGCGGTGCGCTCGAACAGCGGGGCGCCCAGATGGCGCTCGATCCGGCGCAGCTGGGTGCTGGTCGCCGGCTGCGAGGCACCGAGCAGGACGGCGGCCCGGCCGACGCTCCCGGTGTCGGCGATGGCGCACAGCACGCGCAGGTGCCGCAGCTCCAGCTCCATGACGCTCCCCCTCACGCACCGGCCGGCCCCGGTCGACGGCGCGGGGGTGGCTGTCGCCAGGGGGCGGTGCAACAGCACACATGACATGTCAGCGGCTCACCTTCGCCCCCGTGAATTGCCTCGTCAAGCCCCCTCCCCGGGCCCGGGGGCACTCCTCGCACCACCTTTTACCAGCGCATTGCCACCCCCTGACCTTCCGCCCGGATCCGGGCCCCGTCCCCGGCCGCCGCGCCGCACCAGGAGAAGGGGACTTGAAGAGTGCCCCGCCGTCCGGGACGCTGAAATTCCCCCGCGTTCCCCCCGAGCGGGCGCCTACCGGTGCGGAGGCCGACCGATGACAGCCATGTTCGATCAGGAGCTGCGCGAGCAGCTCGCAAAGGCCCGCCGGGACCTCGCGACGGCCCGGGCCGAAGGGGACGCCGACGGCGTCCAGGCGTACGAGGGCCGGGTCGCCTCGCTCCTGCGGCTCGCCGCCCAGCACGGAATCGACCTCCCGCACAGCGTCGACGAGGAGGAGCACAACGAGTAGCAGGTCCCGGACGCGGCGGAGGCGGCCACCCGGAACGGGTGACCGCCTCCTTCCATGACTCCCCGGTGCCCGGGATCACTCCCCGGCCGGCTCCAGGATCGCCACGCACTCGAAGTGGTGCGTCATCGGGAACAGGTCGAAGGCCCGCAGCGAGACCGGCCGGTAGCCGCCCTCGGCGAAGAACTTCAGGTCCCGGGCGAGCGCCGCCGGGTCGCAGGCCACGTACGCGATCCGGCGCGCCTCCAGGCCGACCAGGTGGGCGACGGTCTCGCGGCCGGCGCCCGAGCGCGGCGGGTCCAGCACGATCAGGTCGGTGGCGGTGATGCCGGTGCGCGGCAGCAGCGTCTCGACCCGGTCGCACTCGATCCGCACGTTGTCCAGCGCGGCCAGGTTGTGCCGGGCGTCGACCACGGCCTGCTTGGCGGACTCGATGCCGAGCACCGCGCCGTCCTCGCCGACCCGGTCGGCCAGCGCGCCCGCGAACAGGCCGACGCCGCAGTACAGGTCGAGCGCGTTCTCGCCCCACTGCGGGTCCAGGCCGTCCAGCACGGCGTCGACCAGGGTGTCCGGCGCCTCGGGGTGGATCTGCCAGAAGCCGCCGTTGCTGATCCGCCAGGTCCGCCCGGCGGCCCGCTCGCGCACGAAGGTGCGCCCGTGCACCCGGTGCACGTCGCCCTGCTCGTCCACCCGGGCGATCGACACCGGCTTGTCCAGCTCGACCAGCGGCAGCTGGGCGCCCGGCCGCGGGGTGAGCACCACCTGGCGGTCCGAGGAGCCGGTCGCGGCGATCGCCTCGACGCTCGCCACACCCGGCCAGTCGCGGGCCTCGATGCCCAGCTCGGTGACGCCCTCGGCGGCGATCAGGCAGCGGTCCACCGGCTGCACCTCGTGCGAGCGGTGCTTGCGCAGGCCCACCTTCCCGGTCTCGGCATCCACCGCGTACTGCACCCGGGTGCGCCAGGCCGGCACCTGCCCGGCCGGCAGCTTGCCGCCGACCGGCTCGACGCTGCCGTCCCAGCCCGCCTCCGCCGGGGTGAGCCCGGCCAGCTTGGCCAGCTGCTCGGTCAGCACCGCCGCCTTGAGCTTGCGCTGCCCGCCCGGGGTGACGTGCTGCCAGTCGCAGCCGCCGCACTTGCCCGGACCGGCGAACGGGCAGGGCGCCTCGATCCGGTCCTTGGCCGGCTCCAGCACCTCCACCGCGTCGGCCCGCAGGAACCGCGAGGTGGTGGTCCCGTCGGTCACCAGCGCGACGACCCTCTCACCGGGCAGCGCGTGCCGCACGAACAGCACCCGCCCCTCGTGCCGGGCCACGCAGTGCCCGCCGCCGTGCGCGACCGGGCCGATCTCGACCTCGTAGCGCTGCCCGGCCAGCGGCTCCCCGGAGGGCGCCTCGGGCCGCGACGGCCGCGCGGCGGCGGTGCGCAGCGCCTTGGGCGGCCGCACCGCCTGCTTGCGCGGCGCCTTCCGGCCGGCGCCGACGACGCCCTTCGGCGCGTCCTGACCGGCGCCCTTGCCCGCGCCCTTCGCCGCACCCTTGCCGGAGGCCTTGCCCGCGCCCTTGCCGGAGGCCTTGCCCGCGCCCTTCGGCGCGCCCTTGCCGGAGGCCTTGCCGGAGCCCTTGCCGGCGTCCGGCCCGGTGGGCTCCCGGTCCCCCCGCTCGCCCGGGACGATCGGCGCGGTGCGTGCGGTGAGGCCGTCGCGGTCGGTGGCCTCCGGACGGGCCGGCCGGCCCCAGCGCGGCCGGGAGACCTGCCCGGGCTGGGAGCCGCCCCGGCGGGCGCCCTTGCCGGAGGAGCCCGAGGAGCGGGGCGGAGTGTTGCGGGTCACTGGGAGGAGTCCTTGCTGCGGTCGGAAGTGTCACCGGCGTTCGTACCGGTGGAGGCGGAATCCTTCGACTCTACGGCCTTCGGCGCCCGCGGCTCGCCACGCCGGACGGCACCCGGCGCCGACCAGGCCTTCTGCGGCTTGCGCCGCTCCGAGGACTCCAGCTGCCACGGCACCGAGGTGACCATCACCCCGGGCTTGAACAGCAGCCGCCCCTTGAGCCGCAGCGCGCTCTGGTTGTGCAGCAGGTGCTCGTACCAGTGGCCGACCACGTACTCCGGGATGTAGACCGAGACCACGTCCCGCGGGCTGCTGCGCCGCAGGTTCTTCACGTAGTCCAGGACCGGCCCGGTGATCTCGCGGTACGGCGAGTCCAGCACCTTGAGCGGCACCTCGATGCCGCGCTCGTCCCACTCCCGCCGCAGCGCCACCGTGTCGGCCGGGTCGACGTTGACCGTGACGGCCTCCAGCGTGTGGGCCCGGGCCAGCCTCGCGTACGCCAGGGCGCGCAGCGCCGGCTTGTGCAGCTTGGAGACCAGCACGATGGCGTGCACCCGGGTGGGCAGCACCACGTCGTCCGGCTCCTCGGCGGCGGTGAGCTCGTCGGAGACCCGGTCGTAGTGGCGCCGGATGCCCTTCATCATCACGAACAGCACGGCCATCGCGGCGATCGCGATCCAGGCGTGGCCGATCTTGGTGACCAGGACGACGATCAGCACGGCCATGGTCATCACCAGGCCGAAGGCGTTGATCGCCCGGCTGCGCTGCATGTGGCGGCGCTTGGCCGGGTCGGTCTCGGTGCGCAGCAGCCGGGTCCAGTGCCGGATCATGCCGGACTGGCTCATGTTGAAGGCGACGAAGACGCCGACGATGTAGAGCTGGATCAGCCGGTTCGGGTCGGCGTCGAAGGCGAGGATCAGCAGGATCGCGGCGATCGCCAGCAGGATGATGCCGTTGGAGAAGGCCAGCCGGTCGCCACGGGTGTGCAGCTGGCGCGGCAGGTAGCGGTCCTGGGCGAGGATCGAGCCGAGTACCGGGAAGCCGTTGAAGGCGGTGTTGGCGGCGAGCACCAGGATCAGACCGGTGACGGCCGCGACGAAGTAGAAGCCGGGCGTGAAGTTGTTGAACACGGCCTCGCTGATCTGCGCCAGCGCGGTCTTCTGGTGGTAGTCCGGCGAGGCGCCGACGAGCTGCTCGGTCGGGTTCTCGGCCATCTGGACACCGGTCAGCCGGGCCAGCCAGATGATGCCCATGAACATCACGACGGCGATGCTCGCCATCATCAGCAGCGTGGTGGCGGCATTCTTGCTCTTCGGCTTGCGGAAGGCCGGCACGCCGTTGGAGATCGCCTCCACACCGGTGAGCGCGGCACAGCCGGAGGAGAAGGACTTCAGCAGCAGGAACACCATCGCGAAGCCGGCCAGCGAGTCGTTGCCCGGGGTGGCGGCGAGGTGGAACGCGGAGCTCTCGGCGGGCATGTCCTGGCCGAGCGCGAAGTGCCGGAAGACCCCGTAGCCGACCATCCCGATCACGCCGACCATGAAGGCGTAGGTGGGGACGGCGAAGGCGCTTCCGGATTCGCGCACACCGCGCAGGTTCATGCCCATCAGCAGCACGACCACGACCACCGACAGGATCGGTTCGTGGCCGCGCAGCGCGGGCACCGCGGAGACGACGTTGGCGACGCCCGAGGTGGTCGACACGGCCACGGTGAGCACGTAGTCGACCATCAGCGCGCTGGCGACCACCAGACCGGCGGCCGGCCCGTGGTTGACGGTCGCGACCTCGTAGTCACCGCCACCGCTGGGGTAGGCGTGCACGTTCTGGCGGTACGAGGCGACCACCGCGAGCATCACGATCGCCACGACGACGCCGATCTGCCAGGAGAAGTGGATCGCCGAGGCGCCCGCGACGGAGAGCGTGAGCAGGATTTCCTCGGGGGCGTACGCGACCGAGGAGAGCGCGTCCGAGGCGAACACGGGCAGCGCGATCCGCTTGGGGAGAAGCGTCTCGCCCAGCTTGTCGCTGCGTAGGGCGCGCCCGATCAGGATGCGTTTCGGAAGGTCAGTCGGCATAGGCACGTTAAGGAATCGTAGGGGCTTCCCGGTCGTGGCTCCGCCGTTTGTCCCCCCCTTCGTCGCGACTGCGTTCGGTGGACCAGTTAGCGTGTCGGATACGAGTCGGCGGGCAACACTCTGGTTGTCGAGCGTTGCCGGGTCGGCGCCCCCACGATGAACCTCGTCCCGGACGACCGGGCGGGAAACGGAGATGAACGGTGTTTGCGCAGGTCAAGACCCCTTCGGGACGGGTGAGGTAAGCGCCGGTGCACATCGTCATCATGGGCTGCGGCCGCGTGGGCTCCGCCCTCGCCAGAGCACTCGAGAAACAGGGCCACTCGGTGGCCGTGGTGGACCAGGACCCGTCCGCGTTCCGCCGGCTGGGCGCCGGGTTCAACGGGCGCCGGGTGACCGGCGTCGGCTTCGACCAGGACACCCTGCGCGAGGCGGGCATCGAGGAGGCCGGCGCCTTCGCCGCGGTCTCCAGCGGTGACAACTCCAACATCATCGCCGCACGGGTGGCCCGGGAGAACTTCGGCGTCGAGAACGTCGCCGCCCGGATCTACGACCCCCGCCGCGCCGAGGTGTACCAGCGCCTGGGCATCCCCACCGTGGCGACGGTCCGCTGGACCGCCGACCAGATGCTGCGCCGGCTGCTGCCGAGCGGCGCCGAGCCGCTGTGGCAGGACCCGAGCGGTGGCGTGCAGCTCGCCGAGGTCGCGTACGACCCGCGCTGGATCGGTCACCGGATCAGCAAGCTGGAGGAGGCCTCCGGTGCCCGGGTGGCGTTCGTCACCCGGCTCGGCGAGGGCATGCTCCCCTCGCCGCAGATGGTGGTGCAGGAGGGCGACCTGGTGCACGTGATGCTGCGCCGGACCGACCTGACGGCCGTCGAGGCCGCGTTCGCGCAGGGACCGAAGGAGGAGGGTCACTGATGCGCGTCGCCATTGCCGGGGCCGGTGCCGTGGGCCGCTCGATCGCGGGCGAGCTGCTGGAGAACGGCCACGAGGTCCTGCTGATAGACAAGAACCCCAACTCCATCTCGGTGGAGCGGGTCCCGATGGCGGAGTGGCTGCTGGCCGACGCCTGTGAGATCACCTCGCTGGACGAGGCCGCGCTCCAGCGCTGCCACGTGGTGATCGCCGCGACCGGCGACGACAAGGTCAACCTGGTCGTCTCGCTGCTCGCCAAGACCGAGTACGCGGTGCCGCGGGTGGTCGCCCGGGTGAACAACCCCAAGAACGAGTGGCTCTTCAACGAGTCCTGGGGCGTGGATGTGGCCGTCTCCACTCCCCGTCTGATGTCCGCGCTGGTCGAGGAGGCGGTCAGCGTCGGCGACCTGGTCCGCCTGATGCGCTTCAGCCAGGGCAACGCCAACCTGGTCGAGCTGACCCTGGCCTCCGACACCGAGCTGGTCGGCACCCGGGTCGGCGACGTCGCCTGGCCGCAGGACACCGCGCTGGTGACCATCATCCGCGAGGGCCGGGTGCTGGTGCCGGGCAAGGACGACACCCTGGAGGGCGGCGACGAACTGCTCTTCGTCGCCGCGCAGGAGCGCGAGGAAGAGCTGGAGCAGCTGCTCTCGGCCACCTCGGGCGCGCAGTAACCACGGACTGCACAGCGGAAGGGCCCGCACCCCTCGCCGGGGTGCGGGCCCTTCCGCGTGGTCCGCCGTGGGAGCCGGCTACTTCGCCGGCTCCTCCTCGTCCAGCTGCGCCTTGATCGGCGGCGGCGCCTTCAAGAGGATCTGCCAGGTCACGTACATCGCCAGCAGCATCGGCGGGATGCCGAGGGCGACCTTCAGCCAGCCCAGCAGGTTGACGTTGTGGGTGAAGTACAGCGGGAAGAGGATCACCGGCTTGGCGCCCATGATCACCACCCAGGCCCAGGTCGCCCTGGTGTAGGCGGCCAGGCGGCCCGGGTTCTCCTTGCGCCAGGTGAACATCTCGCCGGTGATCGGGCCGAGCATCACCCCGATCATCGGCCAGCGCACCAGGGCGGAGACCGCCAGGGCGATGCAGTAGCCGACGTTCCAGAGCAGGCCGGGCAGGTAGAAGTCCTCGGCCTTGCCGCTCTTCATCGAGATCCAGGCGCCTAGGGCGACGCCGAACACCCCGCTGAAGGCGTGCTGGATGGTCTCCCGCTTCGCCAGCCGGGCCACGACGAACAGGGCGCTCAGGCCCAGTGCGGCCCAGGCCGAGGTGCTGACCTGGTGGGTCAGGTTGTAGGTGACGATGAAGACCAGGCCGGGCAGCGTCATGTCGATCATGCCGCGCACGCCGCCGAAGGCCTGGAGCACCGTCTCGGCGGCCTCCTTGGAGGCGGCCTTGCGGGCGGCCTCCGCGTCCGCCGGGTCGACGGGCAGGTCGAGCTGGGCGGCGGCCTCGCCGCCGGGCTGGTTGCTCACGCTCATTCGCTCCCGTGTCCGACCGGACGCAGCTCATAGCGGGGGTTGAACAGCACGCGGCGCCCGCGTGCGTGGCCGATCCGGCCGCTGGCGACCAGCCGACGGCCGGGCTCTATCCCGGCGATCGAGCGGCGGCCGAGCCAGACCACGTCCAGCGCCTCGGTGCCGTCGAAGAGTTCGGCCTCCAGGGCGGGCACCCCCGCCCGGGGGCGCAGCGTCACCGTGCGCAGCGTGCCCGCGACGGTGACCAGCTCGCGGTCCCCGCAGCCGGCGATCGGTGTGCACCCGGACTCCGCGGCGCTCTCCTGACGCAGCTCCTCGGCGGCCAGCTCCTCGGCCGAGGAGGTCAGCCGGCTGAGCATGCGGCGGAACCGCCCCTGCGGCTGGCCGCTGCTGTTGTCACCACTCATGTCGGAAGGGTACCGGGTTCCGACCCCCTGGCGGCAGGTCGTTCAGCCGCCAGGGGAACCCGCGGTCAGCTCTCGAACCGGTACCCCATGCCCGGTTCGGTGATGAAGTGGCGCGGGTGCGAGGGGTCGCGCTCCAGCTTGCGGCGCAGCTGGGCGAGGTAGACCCGCAGGTAGTTGGTCTCGGTGCGGTAGGCCGGGCCCCACACCTCCTGGAGCAGCTGGGTCTGGCTGACCAGCCGCCCGGCGTTGCGGACCAGCACCTCCAGCAGGTGCCACTCGGTCGGGGTGAGGCGTACGTCGGCGCCGTCCCGGTTGACCTTCTTGGCCGCGAGGTCGACGGTGAAGGACTCGGTGACGACCAGCGAGTCGGCCTCCCCGGCCACCGGCTCGGCCCGCCGCACGGCGGCCCGCATCCGGGCGAGCAGCTCGTCCATGCCGAACGGCTTGGTGACGTAGTCGTCGGCGCCGGCGTCCAGCGCCTCGACCTTCTCGTCCGAGGCGTGCCGGGCCGACAGCACGATGATCGGCACCCGGGTCCAGCCGCGCAGGCCGCGGATCACCTCGACCCCGTCCATGTCGGGCAGGCCCAGGTCGAGGACGACCACGTCCGGATGGCGGGCCGCGGCCAGCTCCAGGGCGCTCGCGCCGTCATGGGCCGCGTCCACCTCGTACTTACGGGCCTTGAGGTTGATCACCAGCGCGCGGACGATCTGCGGTTCGTCGTCCACGACGAGGACCCGGGTCATTTGCGGGCTCCGCCTTTCAGGGCTGTCTGACTTACGGACTGTGGGATGACTCGATGGCTTTCGTTGCGGCGCGCGGCGCCGGGAGCGGGCGACGGGCCCGGCCGGTGCGCCGCCGGTTCTCAGGTGATCAGCTCCGCGAACGGATCACCGCCGCCGCCGCCCGGCTCCCCCGAATCGGGCGGCCGTTCGACCACGGGCAGGCTGACGACCATGGTCAGGCCCCCGCCCGGGGTGTCCTCGGCGGTGACGGTACCGTCCATCGCCTCGACGAACCCGCGCGCCACCGCGAGCCCGAGGCCCACCCCGGCGCCGCGCGGCGCGTCCCCGTAGCGCTGGAACGGCGCGAAGATCTTCTCCTTGGCCTCCTCGGGCACGCCCGGACCGCGGTCCACGATCCGCAGCTCGACCCGGGCCGGAACCCCCGGCTGCCGCAGCTCGTCGGCCTTGACCAGCACCTTGACGCCGTCCGGGCTGTACTTGACGGCGTTCTCCACCAGGTTGGCGAGCGAGCGCTCCAGCAGCCCGCCGTCGGCCCGGACCATCGGCAGCGTCTCCGGCACCTCCAGCCGGACGGACTCCGGCGGCACCCCGCCGAGCGCGTACGGCACCACCTCGTCCAGGTCGGTCTCCTGGATCAGCGGGGTGACGGTCCCGGTCTGGAGCCGGCTCATGTCGAGCAGGTTGTTGATCAGGTGGTCCAGCCGGTCGGCCCCGGCCTCGATGCCGGCCAGCAGCTCGGCCTCGTCCTCCGGGTCCCAGTCGACGTCGGCCGAACGCAGCGAACTCACCGAGGCCTTGATGCCCGCCAACGGGGTGCGCAGGTCGTGCGAGACGGCGGCCAGCAGAGCCGTCCGGATCCGGTTGCCCTCCGCCTCCCGGCGGGCCTCGGCGGCCTCCCGGGACAGTCGGCGGCGCTCCAGCACCACGGCGGCCTGCGCGGCGAACGCCCCGAGCAGGCGCCGGTCCGCCCCGGGCAGCACCCGGCCGCGCAGCACCAGCGCCAGGCTGTCACCGACCGGGACGTCCACGTCGGCCTCCTCCGGCCGCACCGGCGGGCGCGGGCCGGCGGCGGCCACCGGCACCCAGGCGGCGAGCGGATCGGGCCGCTCCAGCAGTGCGGCACTCTCCTGTCCGAAGGTCTCCCGGACCTGCTCCATCAGCGCGGTCAGCACACCGTCCCCGTTGGGCGCGCCGCGCAGCACCGTGCCGGCCAGCGCGCTGAGCGTCTGCGCCTCGGTCTGGCTGCGGGCCGCCTGCTGGGTGCGCCGGGCCGCGAGGTCCACCACCGACGCCACCGATATGCCGACGATGGTGAAGATCGCCACCGCCATGATGTTCTGCGGCTCGTTGATGGTGAACGTGTGCAGCGGCGGGGTGAAGTAGTAGTTCAGCACCGAGGAGCCGACCAGCGCCGAGCCGATCGCCGGCAGCAGCCCGCCGACCAGCGCCGCGCACACCGTCAGCGACAGGAACAGCAGCATGTCGGTGGAGAGCCCCAGGCCGCCGATCGCGGTCAGCACGATCGCCATCAGCGGCGGGCCGACCAGCCCGATCAGCCAGCCGGTGACCGTCCGGGTACGGCCCAGGTCGGTGATCCGGCGGACCGGGATCTTGCCGCGCCGCCCGTACCCGGCGTGCTCGTGGGTGACCATGTGGACGTCGATGTCCCCGGCCTCCCGGGTCACCGTGGTGCCGACGCCCGGCCCGTACAGGTACTGCCATGCGGGCCGCCGACTGGTGCCCAGCACGATCTGGGTGGCGTTCACGCCCCGGGCGAAGTCCAGCAGCCCGGCGGCCGGGTCGTCGCCCAGCACGGCGTGGAAGGAGCCGCCGAGGCTCTCCACCAGCGCGCGCTGCTCGATCAGTGTCTGCGGCGAGCCGGAGCCCACCAGCCCGTCCGAGCGGGAGATGTGCACGGCGAGCAGTTCGCCGCCGGAGACCCGGGCCGCGATCCGGGCCGCCCGGCGGATCAGCGTCGCCCCCTCGGGCCCGCCGGTCAGGCCCACCACGATCCGCTCCCGGGCCTGCCAGGTGCCCTCGATGCCTTGCTCGGCCCGGTACTTCTGGAGGTACTCGTCCACCCGGTCCGCGGTCCACAACAGCGCCAGCTCGCGCAGTGCGGTCAGGTTGCCCGGGCGGAAGTAGTTGGCGAGGGCGGCGTCGATCTTCTCCGGCGCGTACACGTTGCCGTGCGCCAGCCGTCGCCGCAGTGCCTGCGGGGACATGTCCACCAGCTCGATCTGGTCCGCCCGGCGAACCACCTCGTCCGGGACGGTCTCGCGCTGGCGCACCCCGGTGATGCCCTCGACGGCGTCGCCGAGCGACTCCAGGTGCTGCACGTTGACGGAGGAGATCACGTCGATCCCGGCCGCCAGCAGCTCCTCGACGTCCTGCCAGCGCTTGTCGTTGCGGCAGCCGGGGACGTTGGTGTGGGCCAGCTCGTCCACCAGGGCCACCTGCGGGCGGCGGGCCAGGACGGCGTCCAGGTCCATCTCGGAGAACCGGGCGCCCCGGTGCACCACCTGCTGCCGCAGCACGACCTCCAGCCCGGCGACCATGTCCGAAGTCCGCCGGCGACCGTGGTCCTCCACGAACGCGACCACGATGTCCGTGCCACGTTCCTGCCGCCGGTGCGCCTCCGCGAGCATGGCGTACGTCTTGCCGACCCCGGGGGCCGCCCCGAGGTAGATGCGCAGCCTGCCTCGTCCCATGAGCACCATTCTTGATCCGGCCCTGCCCGGGAGACACCCCGGACACCTGTTCCCCTTGCCTTCGAGACTACGGCGTGCGAGGAGATTTTCCGCTGATCAGTGCGCTGATCAGGCGGTTTTAGCGGCATATTGACGGTGGCCCAGCCACTCGGCGGGGGTCGTCGGTCGTCCGGGAGGGGGCCTGGGACATCCGACGGCCCGGAAATGCGAAGAACCCCCATCCGGGTCCCGGATGGGGGTTCTTCTGAAGAATTGTTCGGCGGCGTCCTACTCTCCCACAGGGTCCCCCCTGCAGTACCATCGGCGCTGTAAGGCTTAGCTTCCGGGTTCGGAATGTAACCGGGCGTTTCCCTCACGCTATGACCACCGAAACACTATGAAACTGTCAACCGGACACCCCTACGGGCGGGTCGTTGTTTCAGAACAACACAGTGGACGCGAGCAACTGAGGACAAGCCCTCGGCCTATTAGTACCGGTCAACTCCACCCCTCACAGGGCTTCCATATCCGGCCTATCAACCCAGTCGTCTACTGGGAGCC